>JAJTBP010000398.1 GCA_021286825.1 Marinilabiliales bacterium
CCTTTTCAGAAATGCCACGGAGGGTATTTTGTAACGGGAGTTGATCTCCAGGGCCACCTGATTGCGCATCAGGGCATTGATCACCTTGTCCATCCGCTCCTTCGTCCAGAGTTCATCGTATCGCGGACTCAGCACAGGTGGAAGGAAGGTCGGATTGACGTAGATATCAACGGGCTCCCCATCCATGATGCCACCAATCCTGCTGACCAGCATGTCCATGAATTGTTGGTCGTTGTCGACAAATGTCTCATCCGGCACCCACAGGCGCATCCTGCGGCCTTTGTCATCCGTCCAGGTCATGCCATCGGTAAAGATGTAATCGAAGCCAGCAACCGCCTGAGGGGAGAAGAGGGTCACCCACTCCCGCCCTTCACATTGCATGGCCTTGAAAACAGGTTCCGTCGAAATGGACTGCAAATAGCTGTTCAATGTTGAATCATTGGTGACGGGGAATTTTAGTCCGCAGTTGGCTGCCACACCATAATTCATGCCGTTGGCCCTCGCATGGGTGCACACCTGATCCATCGTGAGCCCGCCCTTCAGGTGAACGTGAAAATCAATGAAGGGAAATTCCCGCTGATTCAGGCTGTCAATCACATCGTTGAGACTGTCTTGTTTCGTCAGTTCAACAACCGTCTGACTGGCAGGAATGATCGGTTTGATTTTCATGCCCCCAACAACCAGTTCGCCTTCTGAGGAGATCTTTCGCAGCGAGATGAAACTCCTGGAGAGGACCATCCCCGACAAGCCATCCAATCGTTTGGCATTGGCTGGTTCAGCATACTCACTGATCAGCTTATCCTGGACATAAACCCGAATCAGGTTCCCGGAAACGACCACCTTCAAATCGAACCACTCACCGTCCTTGGCAGTTCGGATGAAATTGTTGCGGATCTTGTCAAGACTACCTGTCTTTTGCCATTTCCCGGTGCTGTAATCACTGTTGTTGATGGCCACCGAATAGCCACGAAAATGAACATCATCGAAGTTCTTGGAGGTAGCGAAGTTCAGCTGTCCCACTGTACCGGGCGAAGTCTTCAGATGCAACATCAGTTCAAAATCCCTCAACCGAAACCTGGAAGTCAGGGAGGAGCCCTTGGTCCGCATCAGAAAATCGCTTCCCGTCAAGTCGACATCACTCGTTTTCCAGAACTTGTCCAGATTCTCCCGGGTCATGGGAGTCTCCACTCCGGGCTCGGGCCCTTTGTATCTGGCAATCAAATAGACAACACCAAACAGGACAATCAACAGTGGTACAATTTTTTTCATCACTCAGGCATTTAAAGGAACAACAGACAATGAAACGTCAATTATGATTTGGCAACCTTTCTTCGGTAATTTTCAACCTCCCAGTTGTCGATAAATGAGATCTGCGCTTCGTTGAGAAATTTGGGACCGCCAAAATTTTCAGCATAGCAGCTGATTTTCAGTATGTTTTCATAAACATCCAGTACATTCAGCGCTGACCTCCTGCAATCTTCGATCGCCACGATGCCGACTCCACCCAAAGCAAGCACCTTGGGGAGGTATCCATGGTGTGCCTTAAAATCCTTTACCTGCGCTGCGGCATGGTTCAACTGCTCCGACAGACCCTTTGCGGCCGGAACATAAAGGTAATGCGCCTTGCAATAGACGATGTCGTCCGGGGTAAAGGCGGTGTCAGCCTTGCCGAAGGAGGCTTCATTCGTAAGAAACCGGTCCGCCAGTTCACTACAGAATCCCTCCGGCACAAAACCTTTCCACTCCGGATGCAAACGCTCCGGAATGATCTGATCCAAACCGGCAGGCAGGCTTCTGACCACCGCTGGCAGGTCATCGGAGAGTCGGGATTGCAAGGTGGCCATGATCTGGTCATAGATGGCTACAATCTCTTCGGTTGTATCGGCCCCCACGAACACCCCATGGTTTTCGAGAAAGATGATCTTGGGTTCGAACCCCTTCTCCCCGGAAAACTGCGAAATGGCCTGGGCTACCTCCTTGAACAAGACGTAGCCGGGATCGGTATAGGGCACAAAAAGCGCTTCCTCTCCGAAAAGATCCCGGCAGAATTTTTGGGCCTGATTTGCGCACATCAGTCCGTTGACCAGTGTGGGATGGGTGTGCACCACAAAACGATAGGGGATCAGGTCATGCAGCGAAGTCTCAACCGAAGGTCTGAGGTGGGCCGGATATAGAATGGCTGCATGCAGATCCACCTTGACCTCATTTTCACGGACCAGGGGATCGCTGCTGTAGACCTTCTCACGGATCACCTCCAGCTTTTTTCTGGATAGGGTGACAAATCCCTCTTCATCGATGGTGGCCAGGGAGGTTCCGCTGGCCTTGATGCAAATGGTCTCCTCATCCTTCACCGAGGTATTTCCCCCTCCTGCCAACACAAATTTGGAGTCGGATCCGTAAAAACGGGAGATGGTGACCAATGATTC
>JAJTBP010000049.1 GCA_021286825.1 Marinilabiliales bacterium
AACCGGTGTGCCGGGAGCTGGCAAAAGCACCTTCATTGAATCGTTTGGAACCTATCTCACCTCTCTGGGCAAAAAGCTGGCAGTACTTGCCATTGATCCCAGTTCCGAGCGTTCCAGGGGATCGATTCTCGGTGACAAGACCCGCATGGAGGAGTTGTCGGCCAATCCGAAGGCGTACATCCGCCCTTCGCCCTCATCCGGATCGTTGGGAGGCGTGGCCCGTAAGACCCGTGAGACCATCCTGCTTTGTGAAGCGGCCGGATTTGATACGATCCTCATAGAAACGGTTGGGGTGGGACAATCTGAGACCGTGGTTCATTCGATGGTCGACTTCTTCCTGTTGTTGCAGATTGCCGGCGCAGGCGATGAACTGCAGGGAATCAAGCGGGGAATCATGGAAATGGCCGATACGATCGTGATCAACAAGGCCGATGGCGACAATGTCAGGAGAGCCGAGCAGGCTGCCGGTCTTTTCCGAAATGCCCTGCACCTTTTTCCCCCTCCCCCATCGGGATGGACACCCTCCGTCCTGACCTGTTCCTCCCTGCAAAAAAATGGCATACCCGAGGTCTATGAATGCATCGAATCCTACTTCAGGATGGTCAAGACAAATGGCTATTTCGCCGAACGGAGAGCCGATCAGTCCAAGTATTGGATGTACGAAACGATCAATGAAAATCTGAGAAAAAGTTTTTACAGAAATGAGCAGATCAAAGAGGCAATACAGACCCTCGAACCGCTTGTTTCGACCAACAAAGTCAGCCCCTTTCACGCGGCTTCGCAACTTTTGTCACAATATTTTAACGACCACCCGTCCACATAAATAGCCCTGTCTTAAAATGTTTCCTATTTTTGACCTATACAATACAATCCGGGATTGAGGCCAATCCTGACAAATTAGAACCAGATGATAAAAAAAATGTTGTTTTTGGCATTGATTTCCAGTAGCATCCTCTCCTGTGCGAAACCCGAAAAATTCGTGATCAAAGGGGAGTTGAAAGGAAAAGATAACGCGGTCGTGCGTCTCATGAAGTATGGAGAAGGAAAGTGGATGCCGGAAGATTCAGCCACCATTGCCAACGGCCGTTTCCAACTTACGGGAAAAGCCGATCTACCCGAATTGCGATATGTCGTCCTGGGCGGACGGGAATTGGTTGCTCAGTTTTTTGCTGAAAACGGTACCATCACGATTCAAGCCTATGCTGACAGCTTAAACAAAAGTGTGGTGACCGGATCCAAATCCAATGAAGATTTCAAGGTCTATCAAACAGAACTGGCCGATCTGACCAAAGAATCACAAGGGATGCAACAGCGATATGCCACGGCCCAGCAAAGCGGGGACGATGAAGGCATGAAAAGGGCCAAAATTGACTACGACGTCATGATCCAGAATCTGAATGTCTATGCCAAGAATTTCATACGGGAACATAGGAAGTCGACCGTCTCACCGCTTGTTGCGATGATGCAGTTTGGTCAATCCATCAAAGCCACTGAAATTGACACGCTGCTGGCTTTCCTCGATCCGTCGATTCAGAAATCGATCTATGTTCAGGAATTGAAGAAGATAGCCGACAAAATGCGGGCCAGTGAAGTGGGCGCGATGGCGCCGGATTTCACTCTGCCGACGCCGGATGGAGGCACATTGGCCCTCTCTTCGCTTCGGGGCAAATACATTTTGGTGGATTTCTGGGCTTCCTGGTGCCAACCCTGCCGTCAGGAGAATCCCAACGTCGTGGCTTTGTATGCCCAATACAAGGACAAAGGCTTTGACATCATCGGCGTATCGCTCGACCGGGAAAAGGATGCATGGGTCAAGGCCATTGCCGATGACCATCTCACCTGGCACCACGTGTCCGATCTCAAATATTGGCAAAGTGAGGTCGCCCAGAAATACGGTGTTACCGGCATCCCATTCTCTCTCCTGCTTGACAAAGAGGGAAAAATCATCGCAAAAGGTCTTCGCGGTGAGGCGCTTGCCCAAAAACTAGCCAGTCTCCTGGGCCAATAGCCCGAGCTGTCGGTGAAGGAAAGAGCCGGAAGTGGCAGAATCATGGGATGACCACTCCCGGATTAAAAAAAATACCACTTTTTTTATCAACAGACGCAACCATTTTGATCCCCGTTTACGTCTTAAAATTGGTCGTTGGTCAGAATATTCCAACCGTTCATTGAAGAATGGTCTGTTCTGCCAGGGAACCTGGAAAGACGAAGGACAAGAGTGGGGTTGCATACCCGATCCGAATTCAGAACCCTTATCAGTTATTCCGTGGTGACCCAGTTGGAAGAGATCATATACAAATGCCGGAAAGGTAACAGCGGAGCTCAGACTGCGTTGTACAATCTCTTCGCTTCCAAGATGTATGGGGTATGCCTTCGGTATGCCCGAGACAAGGACGAAGCACAAGACATCCTGCAAGAGGGTTTCATACGGGTCTTCCTGAAAATGGATCAGTATGAATTCAAGGGATCCTTCGAGGGTTGGATGCGGAAGATCATGGTCAATGCGGCACTCGAGCGGTTCAGAAAGAACGACAAGCTCTATCCCGTAGAAGAGATCAGGGTTTACGAATCTGCTGAATGGGCCGATGAAACCACCTCCGCCATTGATGCGGCCGACCTGATGAAGATGATTCAGGAATTGCCTCCGCGGTACAAGATGGTTTTCAACCTCTATGCCATTGAAGGATATTCCCATCAGGAGATCGGCGAATTGATGAACATTTCGGAGGGAACCTGCAAATCGAACCTTTCAAGGGCCAGGGCCATCCTTCAGAAAAAGGTGGAGGAACAATATGGAATTGAAGATCTTAAGTTGAAGAAAGTCTTATGAGTACGGATAACCATTTTGTAGACAAGCTTTTCAGGGAGAAGCTGGAGGGGTTTGAACAGACTCCGCCCGCTACTGCCATGGAAGGACTTTTCCATGAAATGGATAGACGGAGCAAAACAAGACGACTCACCCAATACCGCAACTATGCAGCCATCGCTGCTTCCATCGCGCTGATTGCCTTTGCAGGATGGTACGCTTCCGATTACAGCTCCAGAAATGCCCGGGAGGTGATCCTTACCGCTCAACAGCAGGTAAAAGAACAGGTTGCTACGCCAAATCAAGGGGCAGATTCCCCGGCCTTGCCGCAGGCAGCCGCCAAGGCTGAACCTCTGGCGATGGTCTCTTCCCATGCTGCCAACACCCACGCTTCCAAGCGTCTCCCCGCAGCAAAACAGGCCTCTGAATCTCCGGCACCAACCACTCAAATAGCCGAGACGGTCCCAGCAGGATCCGGACAGGAACACCCGTCTGCCGCTGCCGGCACCGACAAGACCATCAAGATGAGTGGAAATGAGAAGGAGAATAAGTCCGGGAACAAGAGCCACAACTATTTTGCCGATCTGAACAATTTCCGGAATGAAAACAAGGACAACAACCGGGGTAACTGGAGTGTAAAACTGGAAGTCTCCCCGATGTTCTCTTCCCAGAGCCAGTCCGGAAGCAAAGCAACGGGTGCCTTTGGCGGGGGTATGCTAGCCTCCTTTAAATTGAACGACAAAGTCACCATCAGTTCCGGGGTGCGTTTTTCGCAGATGAACCAAAGCTCCAAGACGGATTATACCCTGAGTCAGACCTCGGGCATCATTTATCTGCAGCCGGTTGAGAAAAGTGCCAACCTTAGCAGTGACGTCTCCCTTTATCTGCCCTCCACCTCCAGCATTGTTTACTCCAATGGGATGAGAACCAACCAAAGCAACATCTTTGTCTCTGAGCTTTCCCAGCAATTCAAATATCTGGAGATCCCGTTTCAGGCTACTTACAAGCTTTTTGAAGAGAAGGTCTCCGTTGGGCTGACCGGAGGCATTAGCACCAATATCCTGGTTGGCAATGCCGCTGCCATCACCGAGAATGGCATCAAACTATCCCAGGGAAGCACCAGCAACCTTCGCAACGTTCTCTATTCCGGTTCGGCCGGACTGGAGTTTGGCTATGGTCTGGGAAAAAGAATGACCCTCACCGTTGAACCCCGCGTCAAACAGTACCTGCACTCCATCAGCAGCAATGACCAGGTGAACTTCAAACCCATCCAGTTTGGTGTCTTCACGGGTATCACCTATTCCTTCGACTGATTCTCCCCTTCATCTCCCGCATTTTTTCCATGCAGTGAAAGCGGTTCTCTCCGGAAATCTCCTCCCGGGATTGTCTGCGAAGGGCAAAAAGCCTATCTTTGCAGATTCAACCGTTCGTCAAATCTTCAGTCCAGATCATGGAAAAATTCAATAACCGCTTCCTCCGACTCAGCCTTTTTTTGTCTGTCATTGCCGTGTGTGTTGTGCTGACCGGATTGTTTGTCAACTCTTCAAAAATCGATACGCCGGCAGTTAATCCGGCACCAGAGGTAGTCAACCACTACATCCGACCCGTTGAGATTCCCGCTGCCATGGAATTTGCCGGCGAAAAGATCGCACTGCAGAACTTTGATGTCAAGGAGGCGCTGGACAGGGAGTTGCTGGTCAACAGCTATTTCCAGTCACAGACCCTTATGTACCTGAAAAAGGCCAACCGCTATTTTCATGTGATTGTACCGATCCTCAAGGAACACGACATCCCGGAAGATTTCAAATACCTCTGCCTGGCCGAAAGTGGTTTTCAGGAAAAGATTGTCTCGCCCGCCGGGGCAACTGGTCTCTGGCAACTGATGAAAAAGGCGGCCATCGAAAATGGATTGGAGGTCAACAACGAAGTGGATGAACGGTTCAACATGGAACGATCCACCCAAGCTGCCTGTCGTTATCTGAAGAACTCCTTCCGCCAATACGGAAGCTGGATCATCGTGGCGGCATCGTACAATGCAGGCATCAACGGGATCAAGCGGCAATCGGAGTTGCAGGACAGCCGCAATTACTTCGATCTCCTGCTAAATGACGAAACTTCGCGCTATGTTTACCGCATCCTGGCGCTGAAACTCATCCTCGAAAATCCTGAGCGGTATGGATTCCAGGTGGCCGATGCGGAAAGATACCCGATCCTTACCTGCAAGGAGATCACCCTCGACAAGCCGGTATCCAATCTGGCAGCCTTTGCGCATGAGAACGGAATCAACTACAAAATATTGAAATACTTCAACCCATGGCTTAGGCAATCCTCGTTGAAGAATACGCTTAGGAAACGCTATGTCCTCAAGATTCCCGTTGCAGGGACACGAACCTTTGATACCGGTAACAACTGAAATCTGCGGCCATGGAAGGAGAAGAAAAGATTGTGGTGAGGGGTGCCCGAGAGCACAACCTCCGGAACATCAACGTGGAGATTCCGCGGAACCAACTGACCGTCATCACGGGACTGAGTGGGAGCGGTAAGTCCTCTCTTGCCTTTGACACCATCTATGCGGAAGGTCAGCGACGATACATAGAGACCTTTTCGGCTTATGCGCGGAGCTTTCTGGGCAACATGGAAAGGCCCGACGTGGATGAGATCACCGGACTGAGTCCCGTTATCTCCATTGAACAAAAGACCACCAACCGTAACCCCAGATCGACGGTTGGTACGGTCACCGAGATCTATGACTTCCTCAGGCTTCTTTTCGCCAGGGCCGGTGAGGCCATCTCCTACCATACGGGTGAAAAGATGGTCAAATACAGTGATGAACAAATCATCGACCTGATCCTCAGCAACTATCGCGACAAGCGTGCCATCTTGCTGGCTCCTGTCATCAAGGGAAGAAAGGGGCATTATCGGGAGTTGTTCGAGCAGATCCGCAGGAAGGGGTTTCTGCATGCCCGGGTGGATGGTGAGATTGTGGAGCTGACCCATGGATACAAGGTGGACCGCTACAAGAGTCACCACATCGAGATGGTCATCGACAAGCTCATCGTGGAGGACAAGGATCGCAAACGGCTGCACGAGTCGCTGGACAGGGCCATGAAGCATGGGGAGGGAGTGGTGATGATCCTTGATCCCGACAAGGGAAGTGTCCGCTATTTCTCCCGACACCTGATGTGTCCCACCACCGGCATCTCCTACAATGATCCTGCCCCGCACAGCTTCTCCTTCAACTCACCGCAGGGGGCTTGCCATACCTGCAATGGACTGGGTGAGATTACCGAGATTGACCTGAGCCGTATCATACCGGATCCCACCCTGTCGATCCATCAAGGAGGGATCGCCCCTCTTGGACCCTACAAAAACACTTTGATATTCTGGCAACTGGAAGCACTGGCCGAGAAGTACAATTTTACCCTCAAGACGCCGCTGAGTGAGATTGACGAAGAGATCATCAATGCCGTACTCCACGGAACGGGTGAACGGATCCAATTGAAGAACTCCCCGCTTGGTAGTTCCATCGACTATACCATGACCTACGAAGGGATCGTCAAATATGTGGTAAGCCAGAAAGGGGAGAATCTGTCGAAGAGTGCCCAGAAATGGGCCGATCAGTTCCACAGGACCTGTACCTGCCCTGAGTGCCACGGGGAGCGGTTGCAAAAGGAACCGCTTCATTTCAAAATTGCCGGCAAGAACATCGCCCAGCTGGCCCTGATGGACATTGGTGAGCTGAGCACGGTTTTCGGCAGCGTCGACGAGCAGATGAGCAGCCGGCAACTGCTGATTGCCGCTGAAATCATCAAGGAGATCTCCACCCGCCTCAGCTTTTTGCTTGATGTCGGACTGAACTACCTCTCGCTGGACAGGGCGGCTGCCACCCTCTCTGGCGGTGAGTCGCAAAGGATCCGGCTGGCTACCCAGATTGGCTCCCAACTGGTCAATGTACTCTACATCCTCGATGAGCCCAGCATTGGGCTCCATCACCGGGATAACCTCCGGTTGATCCGTTCCCTGCAACAACTCAGGGACACCGGGAACTCGGTCATCGTCGTTGAACACGATCGTGACATGATGCTGGAGGCCGATTGGCTGATCGATATGGGTCCCCATGCGGGCAGGCACGGAGGGGAAATTGTCGCGGCAGGGAGACCACAGGAGGTCCTGAAAAAAGAGACCCTGACCGCTCTCTACCTGACGGGCAGAAAGGCGATCCGGGTACCTGAGATACGCAGGCCGGGCAATGGCAAGTTCCTCTCCATCCGGGGTGCCTCCGGCAACAACCTGAAATCTGTGGATGCCGACTTTCCCCTGGGCACATTCATTTGTGTGACAGGAGTTTCCGGAAGCGGCAAATCCACGCTGATCAACGAGACCCTTCTGCCGATCCTGAGCCAACATTTTTACAAATCACTGGATGACCCCTTGCCTTACACCTCCATCGCCGGCATCGAACATCTCGACAAGGTGGTACAGGTCGATCAATCTCCCATTGGCAGGACACCCCGTTCCAATCCCGTCACCTATTGCGGGGTCTTTACGGAAATCCGCAATCTGTTCACCTTGCTGCCCGAGGCAAAGATCAGGGGTTATCAACCCGGAAGGTTCTCCTTCAATGTGAAGGGAGGCCGATGTGAAGCCTGTGAAGGGGCCGGACTAAAAACCATCGAGATGAACTTTCTCCCCGATGTGTATGTCCACTGTGACAAGTGCAACGGCAGAAGGTACAATCGTGAGACCCTCGAGATCCGATACAAGGGCAAATCGATCAGCGATGTGCTGGACATGACGATCCACCAAGGGGTATCCTTCTTCGAAAACATACCCAACATCGCCCACAAACTGCGGACCCTGGAAGAGGTGGGACTGGGTTACATCACGCTCGGACAGGCCTCCACTACCCTGTCGGGAGGAGAGGCCCAACGCATCAAGCTGGCTACGGAACTGAGCAAGCGGGATACCGGCCGGACCCTTTACATCCTGGATGAGCCTACGACGGGATTGCATTTCGAAGACATCCGGGTGCTGTTGGATGTTCTGGACCGACTGGTGAACCGAGGCAACACCGTGATCGTCATCGAACACAACATGGAGGTGATCAAGATGGCCGATTACATCCTGGACATCGGACCGGAAGGTGGAAGGGAAGGCGGCTCCCTGCTCTGCAAGGGTACACCCGAAGAGATTATCCACTGTGAAGCCTCCTATACGGCCAGGTTTCTCAAGGAGGAGCTGAACCGGAAGGATGGACAGATCTGAGGGGAAACCCTTCAGATGGCGAGTTGCGGCAAGGATCCGGCAGCGATCCCCCGTTAAAAAAAACGATTGACGACCCTCCAAAGCCGAATCAATGAACGTTGAGGAGAAAGCAAGAAGGAGAAGTCCGGCTGGCAGCCCGACCGAATGACCTGACTGGACTGCCGTCCTGAGCGAAAAAAGAAACCCGAATGGCAACCCAACCGTACATTGCATCATGAAAGAGACGACGCCCATTCCGATCGAGATGTTTTACACCCTCACCTGCCCTAACTGCAGGATAATGAAAAAGATACTCCAGGAGGTATTGCCATCTTACGGAAAAAAATTTACCTTCGAAACAACATTGGCCAACATGCCGGCAGGAATGATCCGTACCATGCGACTCGGTATCTATTCCGTTCCGACACTCCTGATCAATCACGAAATTGCATTCAGGGAGGTGCCATCCAAACAAGCCTTGATTGACAAACTAAACAGTTACTGAAGATGGAAACGAAAAAGAAACTGAGGTGTCCGCTGGGCGTTCCCGGCGGTATCGTTGCCGCACTTATTGGTCTATCCGGAATCGTATGCAGCCTGATGCATTCCGACTGGCATGGTTTCGCCATTTCTCTGGCCCTGTTCCTTCTGGCAGGACCCTTTGTTCGCATCACCATGATGGTTCATGCTGCCAACGACAGGTTGGATGAACTGGAAAGGAAGAACAAGGCCGAGTAATCTCGCTGTTGGAAACATGAAGCGGGCGCTATCCATTCGTTTTGAGATGGACTGAGACCGCTCTTCACACGTCCGATCCCGTCTTGCCGGCGGGAAGGTTCTCTTTTGTCCAAACCGAAACGATCTAGCGGCAGGTGTGCAGCCCCATCACCTGCCGGAAGGCAAGCTCTCCTCTCCGTTTTAGCCAATTTTTATCCGTTTGGACAGAAAATTTCTCCCATCCACTAAAGGAAATCGCTTGAATTTCCCTAAATTTGGTTGTCATCGATCGGGAAATTAGCCTTGACCATCCTCATGCCTTGGTTTGCCCTGTTTCCATGGGTTGCCGGAATCGTCTGTATCTGAAAAAGTTCATTCACACTGAATGCCTCCTTCTTTTGGATTGGAGTAGAATTTTTTACCCTTTCGGAAGAATGGTTGAGAACAACTTTGCCAGGAGATTTGTTATGTTGCCGGTAAGTGGCCTGAGTCGTCGGAAAACATTTTTGTTGCTTCTGCCAAAACAAGAAAGATGGAGTTGTCATGCTTGGAAAAATCATTGATTTCAGTATCAAAAACAAACTGATTGTCATTCTGTTTACTTTGACAGTCGCTGCGTTTGGTCTGTATGCCGTTTTTATGATTCCGGTAGGGGCCGTGCCTGATATCACCAACAATCAGGTACAGGTCATCACAACCTCGGGGAATCTTTCCACGCAGGAGATAGAGCAGTACATCACTGCGCCCGTGGAGATGGAGATGGCCAATCTTCCCGGCGTAAAAGAGATACGATCGGTCTCCAAATTTGGCATCTCTCTGGTTACCATTGTCTTTGATGAGAAGCTGGGCAACTTTCTGCCCCGCCAACTCATTGCCGAAAAGATCAAGAGTGCCACGGGCAAGATACCTGCAGGTTTTGGTGAACCAGAGATGGGCCCCATCACCACCGGATTGGGTGAGATCTACCAGTATACACTCGACACACGGGCGGGGTACGAAGGCAAATACACTGCTACCGAGCTACGGACCATTCAGGATTGGGTCATCAAACGCCGGCTTTCAGGGATCAACGGGGTGGTGGAGATCAACAGTTGGGGAGGTTATCTGAAGCAGTACGAGGTGGCGGTCGACCCGACGCTGCTGACATCGCTTGGTGTCACCCTTCTGGATGTTTACAAGGCCCTTGAGCTCAACAACCACATTTCGGGCGGTTCCTACATCGAAAAGACGAACCAGAGCTACTTCATCCGGGGAGACGGACAGATCAAATCCATCGAAGAGATTGAAAACATCGCTGTGAAAAGCAGAAATGGCGTTTCGGTCTTCATCAAGAACCTTGCGACGGTAAAGTTTGGTCACGCCACCCGTTACGGGGCCATCACTGCCAATGGGAAAGGAGAGACCATTCTGGGTCAGGTGATGATGTTGAAAAACGCCAACTCCAAGGAGGTGATTCAGGAGGTCAAAAAGCGGGTAGCTGAGATCCAGTCCAACCTGCCGGAGGGGATTGCCATCAACCCCATTGTAGACAGGAGTGAACTGGTGGCCAAAACCACCTCCACCGTAGTCGAAAATCTGTTACTGGGGGCGCTGATTGTCATGATCACCGTGGTGCTGTTGCTGGGGAATCTACGATCGGCCTTGGTGATCACCTCCATGATTCCCCTGGCGCTGCTCTTCACCATATCCATGATGTACCTCTTCGGGATTGATGCCAATCTCATGAGTCTGGGAGCCCTTGACTTCGGTATTATCATCGACGGGGCGGTCATTATTGTGGAGTTCATCGCCCTGAAGATCACCGTACAGAAGGAGGAGTTGCTTGCTTCGGCCGGAGAGAAACGGATGGGGATCATGGATGCCATCTCGTTCGATGGGGCATCGAAGATGATGCAATCAGCCATCTTCGGTCAGGTGATCATCCTCATTGTATTTATCCCGATCCTTTCCCTGACTGGGGTGGAAGGCAAGATGTTCAGACCCATGGCCCTCTCCTTCTGCTTCGCCATCATCGGGGCCATGATCATGGGACTCACCTGGCTTCCAGTGGCCTGTTCGCTGTTCCTGAGACCTTCCCAAAACGGATCCATGGGCATTTCGGAACGCATCATGAAATTGGCCCTGGGCTCTTATCTGCCCGTCATCAACTGGAGTTGTCAAAACAAGCGAACGGTATTTGCCATCGCCATGGGCTCCCTGGTGATAACCGGACTGTTGTTTGCCCGCATCGGCGGAGAGTTTGTTCCGACCCTTGATGAAGGAGATTTCGTCATTCAACCGGTACTCAAGACTGGAACCTCCCTTTCCAAGACCCTTGAGACCACCACGCAGATGGAGCAGATCTTGCTAAAGAACTTTCCTGAGGTAGACAAGGTGGTGAGCAGGATTGGAGCGGCAGAGGTGCCAACCGATCCCATGTCTATGGAAGAAATAGACATGATCATCAAACTGAAACCCCGAAAGAGTTGGACGTCGGCCAAAACCAAGGAAGAGCTTGCCGACAAATTCAAGGAGGCCTTGTCGGTCATCCCTGGCATCGATTATGAGTTTACACAGCCGATCGAAATGCGGTTCAACGAATTGATCACCGGTGTCCGATCCGACATCGCCATCAAACTCTTCGGCGATGACCTGGACTACCTCAACAACAAGGCAATCGAAATCAAGGAATTGATCGAAGGGATTCCCGGAGCAAGGGACATCATCCTCGAAAAGACGGCCGGTCTGCCGCAGATCAAGGTCCAGTACGACCGCGCAAAGGTAGCTTACTACGGACTGGACATCCGTACCCTTAATGCCTACCTGGCGGCCGCCTTCGGAGGAGAAACCACCGGAGTGGTCTTCGAAGGGGAAAAGCGGTTCGATCTGGTGGTGCGGTTTGATCACGCCCACCGTCGTGAGATTGAGGACATTCGTCAGCTCATGGTCTCCCTTTCCAATGGGAGCATGATCCCGTTTACGGAATTGGCTGATATTCAATATAGCGAAGGACCGGCAAAGATCTCCCGGGAAAATACCCATCGTCGGGTGGTGGTCAGCGTCAATGTCCGCAACCGGGACTTGCAGTCGGTGGTTCGTGACATACAATCCGCCATACAAAAAAACATCACCCTGAAGCCGGGTTACTACATTGCCTATGGCGGACAGTTTGAGAACCTTCAGAATGCGACCGGCAGGCTTTTGGTGGCTGTCCCGGTAGCCCTGTTGCTCATCTTCATCTTCCTCCATTTTGCCTTTAAGTCGCTCAAGGATGCCATCATGATCTTTACGGCCATCCCGCTTGCGGCAGTAGGCGGTGTCCTTCTGCTTTGGATGCGTGGAATGCCATTCAGTGTTTCAGCCGGTGTGGGTTTCATTGCACTGTTTGGCATCGCTGTCCTGAATGGCATCGTGCTGATCGAACACCTGAAGGAGTTGTTGCACGAAGGAGGAAGTTGCATGCACGACATCATCCTGCGGGGAACCCGCGACAGGCTGCGACCGGTGATGCTGACTGCAGGAGCGGCAGCCATGGGATTTTTGCCCATGGCCATCTCAACCGGCGCCGGGGCTGAGGTCCAGCGACCGTTGGCAACGGTTGTCATCGGTGGTCTCTTCACCTCAACACTCCTCACAATGGTAGCCTTGCCGTTGATGTTCGAACTATTCTACAACGTCGTTTCCATCAAACTCTTTCCTTTCCGCATGATTCGTGCCAAACAGTGTCTTCCCATCCTCCTGATCCTATTGTCGCTCCCTACCTTAGCGCAACAAAAGGAGTTGACCTTGGAGGAGACCCTCTCTCTTGCCCTGCGAAACAACCGGGAGATCAAGGCTTCCCGACTCAGTTTTGAACAAAGTCAGATCCTTGAGCACAGTGCCTTCGACCTTGACAAGACCACGGTCACCTATGGCTACGACCAGAACAACATTGCCGAGAACGGACATCCCCTGAAGGTTTGGGGAGTTGGTCAAAACTTCAGCTTTCCGACCCTTTATGGTGCCCATCTCATGGCCAGAAGAGCCAAAAGGCAGATTGCTGCCAATGAACTGAGCATGCGGCAGGAGAAGGTGATGAAAGAGGTCTCCCTGGGCTATCTGGAATTACAGGTAAACCAGGAAAAGCAAAGGATTCTGCAGGAGATGGATAGCCTCTACGAAGGGTTACTGAATGGATCTGTGCTCAAAAACAGGGCTGGTGACCTCACCAACCTGGAGCTCCTGCAGATCAGGGTCGGGAGGAAGCAGATCAGCAGGAGACTGGAAGAATCGACTTATCACCTTGCAGAGGGGTACGCAAGAATTCGGCAATTGATCGGATACGACACTCTGTTTACCGTCTCACCCGGCATCAAACTCCTAAAAGACTCCTTGAGAGCGATCGACCAACTACCTTACCTGGAGCGGCTTAACAACCTTGAAACCCTCGCTGCAGCACAAGTCAGCATTGAAAAGAATCGGATGATGCCAGATATTGCCCTGAATTATTTCGTTGGAACCAATCCCTATGAACATGCACGATTTTACCATGGTTTTTCGGCGGGTTTGGCCATACCCCTATTCATGAATGCCCAGCGGGCAAGGATCAGGGCATCCGTGCTCTCCAAGGAGGCCACAGGTGAGTCCAACCGATACGAAAAGGAATGGCTGCATCTCCGTCGTACGGAACTCAAAAATGCGAGGACCAAATATGAAAAACAACTCGACGACTATCGCCGCAACGGGCAA
Organism: Marinilabiliales bacterium; assembly: GCA_021286825.1. Taxonomy (GTDB): domain Bacteria; phylum Bacteroidota; class Bacteroidia; order Bacteroidales; family Prolixibacteraceae; genus CAINVV01. Next base: position 13,475 of record JAJTBP010000049.1, read on the forward strand.
CCTCTCTGCGATGAGATCATCCGCACCTCCCAGATCAGCTTCAACAAGGGGGAGATTGACTATTTCAGATTTGCCCGCAGCATGGAGATAGCGCTCCAACTCAGGCTGGATTATCTGGATAGCTTGATGGAATACACACGCGCTACCCTCGAACTCAATTATCTTTCAAAAGAGCAGTCATGAATGGACTAAAGATTTTCATTGCATTTGCCATGATGGCCGGCATGAGTTCCTGCCACAATGGTCATGATCCGGTCGAATCCAAGCAACCCGACCTGGTCATCACCCATCAGCAATTTGAAGCTGCCGGTATGCAGCTGGGTTCCATGGAGCAATTGAATTTCGACAGAATTGTGAAATGCAACGGGACTGTCATGACTCTGCCGAATGGTAGGGCCGAAGTCGGAGCGCCCGTAGCGGGCATCGTAAAATCGATCCGGTGCAACAATGGACAGTCGATTGCCACCCATCAACCGCTTCTGGAAATATCCGGTACCGAGATCATCGAACTTCAGCGTGATCTCGCCCAATCTGCAGCCACTTACAAGCGCCTGAAACTGGAATACGAAAGGGTCCGATCGCTGCATCAGGAAAAAGTTGCCTCAGAAAAGGAATACATCCTTGCCGAGAGTGAATTCCAGTCGGCCCTTGCCGGGTACAACTCCCTGCGGCTTAAAATCGACGCTGTCGGACTTGCCGCAGAGGAGATTGAAAAAGGCCATTTCTATCCTTCCTATCTGATCAAGGCACCGCTGAAGGGAAAGATTTCCGAGCTGGATATCCACCCGGGCAGTTATGTCAATCCGCAGACCCATCTTCTTTCCATCACGGATCCTTCGCTTTTCCAGTTGCGATTGGCCGTTTTCCCTGCCGACGTTCCCCTGCTGCAGCAAGGGCAAGTGGTCAGATTCCGGGGCGTGAATGGGGTCTGGACCGGCGAGGCAAAGATGGTCTCAGTAGGCATCACACTCGATGAAACCTCCAAGGCCATTCCCTGTTTCGCAGCCATCTCGGACCGAACGCTGCTCCATGCTGTTGCCAATGCCTTTGTGGAGGCAGAGATCATCACAGGAAGAGACAGTGTGCTGGCGGTCCCTTCAGAATCGGTCTCCAAAACCGAAGCAGGAGCTGTCTTACTGGAACTATTCAAATGGGAGGAAGACAAATTTCATTTCAGAAAGGTGGATGTAAAAACCAGGCGTCAACAGAACGGACGAACCGAAATCATCGGGACACGGATCCAGGGAAAAATAATTGCAAAAGGGGCATACAATCTCTCTGTTTGATGCAATATTCCTTAATTTTGGGATAGATTATGTTCAAACAGAAATCGCTATGGCTACAATCCTGCGTTCCTCCCAAAGAAAATTTGAAACGGATGCCGGGAAGCAAGATCCATTCAAGATCCTGACAGATAGTTCCAGACGTACCGCCGGCATCTCACCAGAATATCTTAATTTCGATCTGCGGCAACTCCAACCGGGTCAATTTTCGGCCCCCTATCACTTTCACAAGTATGCCGAGGAGCTTTTCTTGATTGTATCAGGTTCTGCTCAACTCCGATCCCCCGAAGGGTTGGCTGATGTCGAAAGCGGCGATCTTATTTTTTTCCCTACCGGGGATCGCGGGGCCCATCAGTTGTTCAATCCGACAGATGCACCTTGTCTCTATCTGGACATCCGAAGTTACATAGGCTTCGACCTATGCGAGTATCCCGATTCAGACAAGATCCTGATTGCTCCTTCGATGGAGGTATTCCGAAAAGGAACAAAGGTTCCCTATTTTGATGGAGAGGATCGGGTTCAAGCCATTTGGCAGGGGCTCAGGGATCCCGAATGATGCAGCGGCGAGGGAGCCATCCGACAACAAACCTTACCCCAATGGTATACGGGATATGAAAACAGGTTATATCGTCAAACATGTGGCAGGATCCCTGCTATTTTTCGGCATCCTGTTTGTGAGTGCCGGCAAGTTGAATTATTGGCAAGGCCTGGTTTATGTTGCCATCGGCATGGTGATGGTCCTGCTCAACTATACACTCCTGCGGATCGACCAGGCGTTACTGGAGGAGCGTTCGAAACCAGGCAAGGATGCGAAATCGTGGGACAAGACCATCCTCGGACTGACCCTGCTCAGTACCTTGACCATGTACGTAGTAGCCGGATTGGACTCGGGCCGGTATCTCTGGTCGCCGGCTTTCCCACCTGCAGCCTATGTGGCAGGAGGTCTCCTGACAGCCATCGGTCAGTTGCTGTTTTTGATTGCCCAAAAGCAGAACCGCTTCTTTTCCAGTACGGTCAGGATCCAGAGAGATCGCGGACATACGGTTTGCGATACAGGATTGTACCGATGGGTCAGACATCCGGCTTACATGGGATCGCTCTTGCAGACGATCGGTTTTCCCCTGCTTTTTGGATCACTTTGGAGCCTGATTCCCGCACTCTTTTCGATTGT
>JAJTBP010000399.1 GCA_021286825.1 Marinilabiliales bacterium
AGGTGGCTGGATCGTCATCCTGGCCAGCATCGTGCTCGAATGGCTGGTTCTGCGCTTCCTCTATGAAAAGAAGGTATTCCTGAGGGTATGATTCGTTGTACCGATCTCCTCTAAAAAAATGCCGGAATGTGTTGTTCCGGCATTTTTCGTTTTTCCTGTCGGGATCGCCTCCTTCGTTTTCTGGGGTGAAGTTTCCATACGGATCGTGAAATGGTTACCTTTGCTCCGTCCCAACATAAACAGATCGATATGTCCGTACACAAAGAGATCCGAAGGGTGACCACCCACGTCCTGGCAGAGATGAAGCAGAGGGGGGAAAAAATCTCGATGCTCACCTCATACGATTACAGCATGGCCAAGCTTGTAGACCAGGCAGGCATCGACATCATCCTGGTGGGTGATTCTGCCTCCAACGTTATGGCCGGTAACGAGACCACCCTGCCCATCACCCTCGACCAGATGATCTACCACGGAAAATCGGTGGTGCGGGGTGTGACCAGGTGCCTGGTGGTGGTCGACATGCCTTTCGGTACTTACCAGGGCAACTCGCTCGAGGCCCTCAACTCAGCCATCAAGATCATGAAGATCACCCATGCCGATGCCGTAAAGGTGGAAGGAGGCAGTGAGGTAATAGAATCTGTCAGGAGAATTATCTCTGCAGGCATTCCGGTGATGGGACACCTCGGACTCATGCCTCAGTCCATCAACAAATATGGCACCTATGTTGTCCGGGCCAAGGAAGAGGAAGAAGCCAACAAACTGATCAGCGACGCGCGGTTGCTGGAAGAGGCGGGATGCTTTGCCATCGTTCTGGAGAAGATCCCTGCGTCGCTGGGGGCCCGTGTAGCCAAAGAGCTCAAGATACCCATCATCGGCATTGGTGCCGGGGGCGAGGTAGACGGACAGGTGCTTGTCATCCACGACATGCTGGGAATCACCCAGGAGTTTTCGCCGCGGTTCCTCCGCAGGTATGCCGATCTCGCCGGCATCATCAAGGGAGCAGTCGGCCATTACATCCAGGATGTCAAATCCCGCGATTTTCCAAACCAGAAAGAGCAGTACGAATAAGAATCCATCCCCGTAAATTGGCTTGCATGTCAGCAAACGCATCCCCTGTCGCCGTCCTGTACGAGGACAACCACCTGATCGCTGTGAACAAACGGTGTGGGGATATCGTGCAGGGGGACAAGACCGGAGACACGACCATCGGAGAGGAGATCCAGTCATACCTTCGGCACAAATACAACAAACCGGGCAACGTCTTCCTGGGTGTTACCCACCGGATCGACCGACCCACCAGCGGTGTGTTGATTCTCGCCAAGACCTCCAAATCGCTGGCAAGGATGAATGAGATGTTCAGACAGGGAGGCGAAATTCGGAAAACCTATTGGGCTGTGGTCGACAAAAAACCGGATCCTGAAGCCGCCACGCTCAGGCACTGGCTCGTCAGGAATGAACAACAAAACAAATCCTATGCCTACCTGAAAGAGCAGCCGAACGGGAAAGAGGCTTCCCTCTCCTACCGTTTGCTGGCTACATCAGACAAATTTTTTCTGCTTGAGATCGATCTTCACACAGGCCGCCATCACCAGATCAGGGCACAGCTGGCTGCCATCGGACTGCACATCAAAGGAGATTTGAAATACGGTTTCCCGCGCTCCAACAAGGATGGAGGCATCCACCTGCACGCCCGTTCCGTCGCCTTTGTCCATCCTGTCAGCAAAGAGGAGATCCTCATCACCGCACCGGTGCCGGAGGAACCCCTCTGGAACCATTTTCGCCAGGTCACGGGAGACTAGCCCCCTTTCTAACAGACCATCGGTAGCGATCCGGGTAACCGGAACAATCAACAAGCCCCTTTCGAGCAGGGACTGTTGACCAGGAAATATCCCAACAAAGCACCCCAAAGAATGCTGGCGTAGGGATTGCTCGTGATGGCACAACTGCCGGATGAACATCCCACAAAATAATAATAGAGGAAACCTACCAGTCCGCCGGCAAGTGCGGCCAGAAAGGGCTTCCAAAAACCGGCCGATTTGAAAAATTCCCTTGCACCCTTTGGCTGGGAAGGGGTATTGATTTCGTTTTCCATGATTACCACAATTTTACCGGCAGCGAAAATAGGGAATCCCTTCGAATAAATCGCAATGATATCACCAAAATAATTCAGTTCCTTTGGATCATCCCTCCATTTCCACAAAAGATTTGTTTACGTTTGTTATCCAAGTCCATCCACCATTCCCGACTGTCATGAGAAAGTTTATCGTGCTCCTCTGGTTGCTGCCGGTCCAGTTTGCACTGTCCCTCCAGGCCCAGGATCTGAAGGGAAAGATCCTCGATGAAAAATCGGATCAGCCTTTGCCCTTTGCCACCGTGGAGCTCTTTCGGTTGAAGAGCGGTTCGATGGCCGAC
>JAJTBP010000400.1 GCA_021286825.1 Marinilabiliales bacterium
CAATAAAAGTAGAAGAATCCCGTTGAAAATCCAATTTTGTTGAGGAAAGGGGCTATGAAATCGTTGAGTAGGATCCATCCGTTCTTGTGGTAATGGGTGTGAAGCGGAAGTTCGTCCCGTATGGCCATGGATTCTGAACCATCCAGCAGCACTTTGTAGGCGGATAGATAGAAGTAAAACAGCAGGGAATTTTTGTCTCCGTAAAATCCGGTAAAGTAGAACATCGTCCCATCGTTGACATAATAGGCGGTGCTCCGACTCTCCGCACAATAGAGATACCTGTAGTTGTATGCATCGGTGAAAGCTTCCCACTTGGCCTCCTTCTCTTCTCCGGAGGAATCCCGAAAACGGAATTTCAATAGGGTGTTGGGCTGGAGTTCAAAGGCTTTCCCGGGAATGGACTGACTTCTCACATCCATGATCTGATCGCCTTCCTGAGGCTGTGAAAAGCTGCAAAATAGCTCTTCCGTTCCTGCATTTTTCCTGTAATAGGCAAAGGGATAGGGGAGGGTACGACTGCCCGGAACCGGCGATCCCTGGACCTGAAAGTGAAGATGGGGCTGATGGGATCTTCCCGAATTGCCACATTGAGCCAGGATGTCTCCTTGTTTGACAAGATCTCCCTTACCGACCTTGAAACTTCCTTTCCTGAGGTGCGAAAGCTGGGTGTAAAGTCCGGTTGAATGTCTGATGACCAGGGTGTTGCCCCAGTTGTTCAGCGTGTCAACTTTTCCGATTTCATTGTCTGGGAACTTGTCTATGACCTCTTCTACGATGCCGTCGGCTGGTGAAACAACCGGTTTGCCGTAGCAATGGTAATGTTCACAGAGCAAACCGGTGGATGTAAAACTCTTCATCTCTTCATCCAGCAGCATAAAATCGTAGGCATGGCGAAAATCCCCTTTGTGGGTGAATTGACCATCATATCCCTGGCTTACCACCCACTTTCCCCAAAACGGAAGGTGCAACGGGAAGTAGACGAGTTGTGCGAGTCGCAGGGAATTGTTCTGGAAAGAATAAAGATTCTGTTCAGGAGCATACAGTTGGATGGGTGTCAGGGAGGGCCGCGCAGGTTGTCTACGCAACTTCAGAAAATAGACAAACAGGATGACCACAATGGAAAATGGCAGAGAAAAGACGGGCAGTTGCAGGGTTCCGAACAATTTTGTCAAAAAGAGCAAGACCAGTGAAGTAACCGGAACAAGCAACACCGACCAGAGATAGGACCTGCCGGACGGGATTAGGAAAAATCCTCCCACGGCAATGGCTGTCATGATGTAATTGGCTCCGATGTTGTAATGCGAGAAACCCGTTGTGTCAGATCCGGTAAAGAGGGCAAAACAATAGGCCGCAAGGAATCCGATTACGGTCAAGGAGAAGATGATCCGGGAACTCATCAACAAGAGCAGGGCGATGATGAGTCCGGTGAGGACATGGTCCTGAAAGAAAATGGAGCTCAAGGATCTGCAATAGGCATCTGCCATTTGATTGATCGACAGAGAATCAATGGTTTGCATAAAATGGACCAATTGATTGCCTCCTACCGAATAGGCTTCATTGATCCAATAGATGTTCCGATGGGTCAGTCCAAGATTTTCAAAGGTGGCAGAGGGGAGCAGAATCATCCAAAATCCCAGTACAAAGGGGATGCTGAGATGGGGTAAGCCTGCTTTGCCCAGCCATCCGCCCAGCGTGACGGAGAGGATGAGTGTGAGCAAGAGTCCCAGCAACAAAAGGAAGAAATAGACGGCACCAGGATCAAAAAAGGTACCCATTCCGAGACCGAGCAGCAGCGAATTGAAACCATACACGCCACTTCGGATCTGTTCTTTGTCAAATCCCAGATTGTAAGCCAACAAAATGCTGGCTGTTACCGCAATCAAACCACTTAATCCGCCGTAAAAGTTGATGAAGGTCAGCAACATCAAACCTACGGCCAGCCATCTGTTTTTCAGGAAAAAGATGACGGCATAGCTGTTCAGCAACGCTGGCAAGAATTCTTCAATGATCCAACTTTTTTTGTTGTTACGGCTCATGGTCTTCTGATAGGGGATGGAATGATTTGTTTAGGGTTCAGGCCTCCTTTCCCCCGAGGTAAGCAGGCAACTGTTCGGGCGATTCAAGGTACGCCAATGTCTCGGCTTTGCGAATCAGATGGGGATAACCCGACGTATCAATCAAAACAATGGCAGGTCTTAGTGTGATGAACTGCATCCATTGGGTCATGTTGTAGGCACCAACCCGATGTACGACCAGGTGATCATCCCGTTGGAGCAGGGGCAGTGAAATACTCTCCCGGATGACATCAATGTTCATGCAGAGCGGACCGTAGAGAGCCGTCTCTTCGGAATGGGGACCAGCCTCCTGGGCCGGACTGATCTTGTGATCATACCAGAAAGAGGTA
>JAJTBP010000401.1 GCA_021286825.1 Marinilabiliales bacterium
TCCAGCTCCGGAAATTTTTCAGAAAAGAGTCCGCATTCCAAACCTGCATGAATGGATCTGACAACAGGCTTCAATCCGAAAAGCGTTTCATAGCAGACCACAGCTTTCTTCAATAGGTCAGAATCTGGATTTGGCGCCCAACCACAATATCCCTCTCCCCTCACAACTTTGGCACCAGCCTGAAGAAAACAAGATTCAACCATCTGCGCTACATCCTCCTTGCCACTTTCCAGGTCGCTACGCTGACTGGTCACGATCTCAACAATATCCGACTCACAAAAACGGATGCTTGCAAGGTTTGTCGATGTTTCAACCATGCCTGGCATTCTGAAGCTCATGCCCACCACTCCGTGGGGTATTGAGTAGATTAGCCTAAGCAAGTCACTCTGACTCGATTCTCCCATAATTGCTTCAGGAAGATCTTGGCTCTCGAGTCGAACCTTGAATCCTGGCTCTCGAAGCAACAATTCATTTTCCATCATCGCCCTATAATGATTGAGCGCAATGGTGAGTTTCTCCTTGTCTGAATAGGGAATCACCAAAATTGCCTGAGCTTCCCGGGGTATTGCATTCCGAAGATTGCCCCCTTGGAAAGAGGCAAGATGCAGTTTGTTTTGGTTACCATATTCATAAAGGAAGCGATTCAATATTTTTATGGAATTGCCCCTACCCTTTCCAATGTCATCTCCCGAATGCCCGCCAGATAAGCCAGAAACACTAATCTTACATGCGAACATCCCATCAGGCACAGTAGTCTTTGTATAATGCAGTTTTCCCACTGAGTCAACACCTCCGGCACAACCGATAAAAATTTCTCCTTCATCCTCAGAATCAAGATTGATCAGTATCTTGCCAGAAATGAATCCTGATTGCAAGGCTTTAGCGCCAGTTAAGCCTGTCTCTTCATCCACTGTAAAAAGTGCTTCGATCGGAGGATGTTCTATATCATGAGATTCAAGGATGGCAAGCATAGATGCCATACCCATGCCACAATCCGCACCCAATGTGGTTTTTCCTGCCGTGACCCAACCATCTTTCTCATATGGATGAATCGGGTCCTTCAAGAAATCATGCCGTACACCTTCATTCTTTTCGCAAACCATGTCCATATGCGCTTGCAAAACAACCGGAAGACAATCCTCATAACCTGGGGTTCCCGCCTTTTGGATAAGTATGTTGCCTGCATGATCTTTCTTAAATGGCAAGGCATTGGATTCGGCAAATTCAATCAAATATTGAATGATCTTTTCTTCATGCTTGGAAGGACGAGGTACTTGGCAGATATCTTCAAAGATTTGCCACATACGCGATGGATAAAGTTGACCTATGTTACTCATATTCTGCACTAAATTATTGTACTGTTATAAAATTCATCAAATTGGTGGAACTGAAATACTATAAACTTCAATAAATCCATCAGATCCTGTCCACCAATTAGAATGTCTAAATTTTCTGTGAATCTACAAAGGTTAATCAACTATTCATGCGCTGAGCGTGGAATTTTTACCTAAGTTTGCAATGGATTGGTGCCAATTGGCTCAATTGGGAATCCGGTGAGAATCCGGGACAGTTCCCGCTGCTGTTAACCCGATCCCGAATGGGATAGTATGTTTCTGCAAATGATCCACTGTTTGTCCAAAACGAACGGGAAGGATGTCAGAAATCGGGTAAGTCAGAAGACCAGCCAATCCTGAATTGCTTTCGGGATAAAAGTGAAAGGTAAACCAAAAATGGTTTTGCCTTCCTTCCATTTGTTTTTCGGTATTATTCATTTCTTCAAATTACCAATTTGTGTTGAATCACTTTTCAATTTCAAATTCGTTGTCGCATGGAAAGTATCCAAGTGCTCTCAATCGCTTAATCTTTTGGGGACTTGAGGTAATGCTCATCATACTATGTTACGGGTGCGGTGATACATTGAAGGAAAATGGAGCAACAGATCAAAGCCAAGGATCCTCTGCTTATGTGACCAAAGTATTTGATTACAAATATGGTGTGGGGCAACATGCCGCTATCATTTCGCCGGATGCCAAAGGGAACGACTTTATTGGAAAACCCTGGACCAATGGGAAATCCTTTACCTTTCTTGGAGGCTGGGGAGGATACATCATTGCTGGATTCGATCATAAAGTGCTCAATACCAATGGACCTGATCTTGCCATTTATGCCCAACCCTCAGTCTCATCAGAACCTGGAGTCGTTTATGTCATGACCGACACCAACGGCGATGGACTACCCAATGATGGCGAATGGCTCGAATTAAAAGGAAGTGAATATTCAAATCCGGAGACCATTCACAATTACCAATTGAGCTACAGAAAACCAGACAGTTCCGGAAAAATTGCATGGTATGACAACCGGGGTAAAAGCGGATACCTGACCCCGGGGTTTGTAT
>JAJTBP010000050.1 GCA_021286825.1 Marinilabiliales bacterium
GTGCATGCAGGATGTTGTATTTCTCCAGTTTGCTCTGATCATAGTTGGCCGAAGCATAAACCTTTTGCAACAGCGACTGGGAAAGATGACTGATGTTGGAAATGTTGCCCCTGACAGCGCCGGCTGTCTTATTCTCGAGTGCCTCATACAAGGCTGCTGTACCATTTTTGATCCCGTAGGTAATGAAACCCACACGGAAGCCCCATACATAATCCTCCTTGGTGGCTCCATCCAATTTCACTGCCAGCACATTTTCATGCAAGACGGCGAGCTTTGTGAAAATGGACTCGGTGTAGACTCCCTTTTCATAAACCAATCCGAAATAGGCATCATCAATAAGAACGACGACGCGTTTACCCTTCTCCGCCTGCTTCAGAATAGCGGCGGTGATCTCCTCAATTTCCTCAACCAAAGGCGTATAACCGGAGGGGTTGTTGGGAAAATTCAGGACAAGGACAATCTTCTCGCCCGACTTGTCCAACATCTCATCCAAACCCTTCTGATTGAATCCGTTGTTTCGGAAAAGCGGAAATGTTTCAATCTTACCCTGATAGTTGTTTTCGAAGATCAAAGCATAATTTTCCCAGAACAAATCCGGCACAATTACGGTATCTCCCTCCTCAACAAACAGGTAAGCTGCCATGCTCAAACCATGCGTAATGCCATTCGTTGCGATGGGCAGGCTTATGATGGTATCACCAAATGAAGGGTTCTTTTTGTACAAAAAAGATTTCCATGAACTCCTGATATCCGGCTTCCCAAAACTGGGAGCATAGGGAAAAACAGCCGTGTCAGGCAAACCAACCAAATTGTCAAACTCTCCCAGATGCATCGGATGGCCACTGTCCTCAACAGCCTCACCAATGGTGGCATTGATCTCCTTACCTTTGGCCTGAGCCGACTGGGCAAGAATCCCAAGTTTCGGGAAGAAGATGCCTTTCCCCCTGGAAGAAAGCAATCCAAATAGGGCTGAGTGACTCTTTTGAATCACCTCATTCAATGTAATAGCTTGCTGATCCACAATTAGTTGTATATTAAATTAGTAATTACCTGATCGCAAAGTTATCTAAAAAACAGGTGCCTCATTCGGCATAATCCATTGGTGGATAAAACTTAACGATGAATTAATGTTTTTTCATTTCCCTGGTAAAGCGGTGGATGCATGACCCCCTACGGTGATCCTTCCTCTCCGAAAAGCCGTTGCCATCTGCCTGGTTCAGTGCTGATAGGGACCAAACAATCCACTTACCGTTGCATCCCTTACGGAATTAGCAGATCTGCGAAAGCCTTTGGTTTCGCAGAGTATGTCGCAAGTGTCGGACAAAAAAGGGGCACACCAGATGGTTGTGCCCCTACATTTTTCCCGTTTCAGCTTGTGCATTTGTCAGGATCTGGGATGGAACCGCTGTACTGTATCCTTGATGTATTCCTTGTCCAAATGTGTGTAAATTTCTGTCGTCAGAATGGATTCATGACCCAACATTTCCTGAACTGCCCTCAGGTCTGCTCCACCCTGGACCATGGCTGAGGCAAAGGAGTGACGGAAAGTGTGCGGACTGATGCTTTTGCTCAAATGAATCTTCTCAGCCAGTCCTTTGATGATGGTGAAAATCATGACCCTACTCAACTTCTTGCCACGGCGGTTCAGGAAGAGTATGTTTTCACTTGTCTTGTCAATTTTTAACCTTTTCCTGTACCCGTTGATGTATTTCCGGATGTCTTCCAAGGCCTTTTTGCTGATGGGCACCAGTCGCTCCTTCTCCCCTTTCCCGGCGATTTTCAGGTATTCCTGTTCGAAATGGACATTGGAGAGACGCAGGCTGACCAGCTCTGAGACACGCAAACCGCAGCTGTACAAGGTCTCCAGGATGGCTTTGTTGCGCAATCCTTCCGGTTTGGAAAGATCAATCGAATCGATGAGCAGGTTGATTTCCTCATCACTCAGTACATCGGGTAGTTTTCTGCCGATCTTCGGCGATTCCAATAAGGTGGTCGGATCGTTTTCCAAAACCTCCTCGATCAGGAGAAACTTATAGAAGGATTTGATACCCGAGATGGTACGGGCTTGGGTACGTGGACTGACACCCTTTTCATTCATCCACTCAACAAATTTTCTGAGTTGTGCCAGTTTGATGGTTTCCGGTCTGAGACCCGGATCTTGCTCTTCGACGAAGGTTACCAACTTGTTGATATCATTTACATAGGCACTAACAGAATTTTGAGAGAGTGATTTTTCAAGTCTAAGAAATGTCTCATAACCCTTTTTGCTTTCTTCCCAGGTCATAACGTATGATTTTGCTTAAATTTAACTGTTTCAACGGCCTTATCCGAACAAAAAAACTTTTTGCAGGGGTGCATTCCAGTTTTTTGTTTAGTAAAGCGATATTCATTGAAACAATCAATTGGTAAAAATGTTTTAATAAAAAAATATTTATTGTTCATCGAATGCTACGCTTTTGCATGAAATATGTTTGTCGTCGATTATTTTTGCGAATTTTGAACTGAAATTGGGGAGGAAGTTGGCCGAATTTCATCATTTTTGTTTTGAGACGGTTAAATACAAAACTTTTCCAAAAATCCTCCGGACGACGCCAAGGTATTTTTTCCAAAGCGTTGCCTTCCACATCCTGTTAAATAGAAAAAGATGAAAATTTCGATTGTAAACGGACCAAATCTTAATTTACTGGGAAAACGCGAAAAGAGCATTTATGGCGATGCCTCTTTTGAATCCTGGTATGAAAAGCTCGTCCTGCGTTATCCCCGGATAGAATTTGATTATTTCCAATCCAATGTGGAGGGAGAGATAGTGAATTATCTGCATTCTGTGGGATTTAGTGCCGATGGGATTGTCCTCAACGCAGGTGCTTACACACATACCTCCGTAGCCATTCGGGATGCGATTGCCGGGATCACTACTCCGGTAGTCGAGGTTCACATTTCCAACATTTTGACAAGGGAGTCCTTCCGGCATGAATCCCTGATTGGTCCGGTCTGCAAGGGAAGCATCATGGGATTTGGTCTGGACTCCTACCGGCTTGGCATCGAAAGTCTGCTACCTTCCCTTGGCGAACAAGGAATTTGAAAAATGCCCAATCTTCCATGAGTCATCCCTATACAAAACGCTAACAATTCATCCTTTATGAAAAATATCAAACACACAAAAATTGTGGCTACCATCTCAGATAAGAACTGTTCTACCGAATTCTTATCCAAACTGATGGAAGCGGGCATGAATGTTGTGCGCATCAATACGGCCCACCAGACTACGGAATCGGCCATGGAAATCATCCGAAACATCAGGTCGGTCAGTGACAGCATTGCCATTCTGGTGGACACCAAGGGACCGGAAATCCGAACCAAAAACATCACCGAACCCATTCAGATTTCAAAAGGGGAGACCATTCGGATCAAAGGAGGTGTGGATGAACCTTCGGGCAATCAATTGTTGGTTGTGGATTACCTTCATTTCGTCAGAGATATTCCGGTTGGCAGCGCCATCTTGATCGACGATGGTGAGTTGGAACTGACGATCACGGGAAGAGAGGAGGATGCGCTCCTGGCCCTGGTCAGCAATGGAGGATGGATCAAAAACCGGAAGAGCATCAACGTCCCGGGCGTTTCCCTGCATCTGCCTTCGCTGACCGAAAAAGACAAGCAATTTATCCGATGGGCTGCTGCCAATGACTTGGATTTCATCGCCCATTCCTTTGTGCGGAACAAGGAGGATGTTCAGGCGGTTCAGGAGATTCTGGATGAAGAAGGAAGCAAAATCAAGATCATCGCAAAAATTGAGAATACGGATGGTGTCAAAAACATCGAGGAGATTCTTGATCATGCCTACGGTATCATGGTCGCCAGAGGAGACCTCGGCATTGAAATCGCCGCAGAAAAGATTCCGGCGATCCAGCGAAAGCTAATCCGAAAATGTGTTGAACGCAAAAAACCGGTCATCATCGCAACGCAAATGTTGCACTCCATGATATCCAACCCCAGACCAACCCGTGCCGAGGTAAGTGATGTGGCCATCGCCATCTTTGACAGGACGGATGCCATCATGCTCTCCGGGGAGACGGCCTATGGTCAATATCCGGTGGAGGCAGTCCAGATCATGTCGAGGGTTGCCATGGAGGTAGAATCGAGCAAAGACAAAAGGAATGACCTCCCGGTTCCGCGACTCGAAAATGAAGTTTCGGCATTTCTGGCAGAAGCAGCGGTCATGTCGGCCAATGAATTGAAGGTATCCGCCATCATTACCGACACCTTGACGGGGAAAATCGCCCGTTACATTTCTGCATTCAGGGGTCCCCGTACCGTTTATGCCAAATGTCACAACGGAAGGGTCAAGAGAGAGTTGGCCCTCTCCTACGGTGTCATTGCCAGTGAGATTGTGGTCAAGAAGAACAAGCACAAACTGGTCGAAACTTCCTTGATCGACCTGGTAAACAGGGGCTGCATCAGTGAAGAAGACACCGTTGTTTATGTAGGTGGAAACTTTGGAGTGGGCGGCGGAACCTCCTTCATTGAAATTGCATCGGTATCACAAATGATGCACCAGAAGAAAAAGAAGGAGGAAAGATAGACCCCGGATCTGCAGAGGCCGGAACGCTATCCCTTAACGCATGTCGTTCATCTCCACACCTGGATATTTGGCCTTGTCAAATTTGAAATAATCATCGCGAAACTCCTGATTGGTCTTCATCGATTTCAGGGTAAGCAGATAGGAGTTTCCATCCTTATTTTGAGTCTGAGCCTTGACGATCTGGTATTTGGTCTTGTCGATGTACAATTTGGCCTTGATCAACTCCTTGGACTTGTCAATCGGAAACAGGTCTACAACAAATACCGGCTTACCGGCAAGGTTTTCTTCTCCCGCGAAGCTGTAAGTATATCCTTTTTCATACATGGTAAAGATGTTGGCCGGATTGAGGGCTGCATCCTTATCCTCTTCCACACCGTTGATGTTGCACTCCTTGGCATCGGTCATATAACTCCAGATGGTGGTTCCATCGCAGAATGCTTCCATTCCAAAAACAGGCATGTGCAACCGGTAACTTTTCCCTTTTAGCACCAATTCCCCTTCATTTGTCTGATTGACATTGTTCTTCTTGTTCTCCAGGGCAAAGGAAAACTCAATCTGGATGGATTTGTAGCTTCTGGTGGTTTGTGAAAGTTTGTCAAGAATTTCCTTCGCTTTCGTATCCACCTGGGCAAAAGCAGAAGCGGCAACCAGCAAAATGGCAACGCATGCCATAACCATCTTTCTCATGTTTCTCATATGGGTCATCAAAAACTTATTATTTCCTTGTTATCTGCGAAGTTCGCTATTGTGACAGTTTCCGAAGGATCTGCTCCAACGTCGCTTCATCCTGAACCAGGACCTCCCTTGCTTTGCTGCCGGCATTCACTCCAACGATTCCCGCTGCTTCCAGCTGGTCCATGATTCTGCCGGCCCGGTTGTATCCAATGGAGAACTTCCTTTGAATAGACGAAGTAGAACCTGTTTGGTTTAATACGACCACCCGTGCGGCTTCATCAAAAAGCTCATCCCTGTTTTTCAGGTCGATTTCGTCCGATCCTTCCTGACTGTCTCCGCGGTATTCCGGTAACGCCCATGCGGTCGGATAGCCCGGTTGTTTCCCGATGAAATTGGCGATGGCTTCCACTTCGGGTGTGTCCACGAAGGCACATTGAATGCGCGTCAGCACATTGCCGATGGAAACGAGCATGTCTCCCCTGCCTATCAATTGGTTGGCACCGGGGGTGTCGAGAATGGTCCGTGAATCCACCATGGAGGCAACCTTGAAGGCGATTCGCGTAGGGAAGTTGGCCTTGATCACACCGGTGATGATGTTGATGGAAGGACGCTGGGTGGCAATGATCATGTGTATGCCCACGGCACGGGCCAATTGGGCAATCCTGGCGATCGGAAGTTCAATTTCCTTCCCTGCCGTCATGATCAGATCTGCGAATTCATCAACCACCACCACAATGTAGGGAAGGTACCGGTGCCCCTTGTGTGGGTTAAGACGCCTGGAGATGAATTTGCTGTTGTATTCTTTTACATTTCTTGTCTGGGCAGTTTTTAACAGGTCGTAACGCTTTTCCATCTCGATGATCAGGGAGTTGAGCGTATCCTTTACCTGCTGTACATCTGTGATGATGGAATCCTCCATCCCCTCCATTTTGGCAAGAAAATGTTTCTCGATGATGGAATAAAGGTTGAGTTCGACCTTCTTGGGATCGATGAAGACAAATTTGAGCTGTGACGGATGCTTTTTGTAAAGCAAGGAGGTGATGATGGCATTGAGACCCACCGACTTCCCCTGTCCCGTGGCACCAGCCACCAGAATGTGGGGCATCTTGGTAAGATCCACTACAAACGTTTCGTTGGAGATGGTCTTGCCCAAGGCCAACGGCAATTCATAATCCGACTCCTGGAAGACCCGGGAAGCGATGAGCGAACGCATCGAGACCACCTCCGGCTTGTTGTTCGGAACTTCTATGCCGACGGTTCCTTTACCCGGCATCGGAGCAATGATGCGTATGCCCAAGGCCGAAAGACTGAGGGCAATGTCATCTTCCAAATTCTTAATCTTCGAAATCCGAACGCCCGGAGCAGGCACGATCTCATACAGCGTAACGGTCGGACCGGTGGTGGCACGGATCTTTTCGATCTCGATGCTGTAGTTCTTTAAGGTCTGAAGAATCTTGTTCTTGTTGGCCCGAAGTTCATCGTCTGTCACCTGTGGGTTCCCAGTGGACCGCTCTTCCAGCAAATCGAGTGTCGGAAAGAGATACCTTGAGAGGTCAAGTGTCGGATCATAATCGGCTTCCAATTCCTCTTCATCTTCCAATTCCTCCCCTTCTTCATCAGTTTCCGGATAACCTGCCATGGGAATCAATTCCTCGCGCGGAGGGATGACCGTCGGCTCCTCCCTGAAGGTTTCGCCCATCTCCAACTCGAGGATATCCTCCTCATCCGGATCGGCATAGATGGTCCGCACTTCGTCATCTTCTGCCACCTTCGAAAAGGATCGGTCCTTCTCTTCTGTTTTGGGGGCTACCGGTATCTTAAAATTGTCATCGGTCGTTAGTTCGATCTCCTTCTTCTTTGGTGGTCTGCGATAGGTCAGCACCTTGAAGATGGTACCCCATGCCTCTTCGAAGGCGATGATGATGACGATCAAAATCGAACCCAGCAACAAGAAGAAGGTACCCAGCTTGCCAATGATGGAATTCAGATATTGACTGATCAGAAACCCATAGGCCCCGCCTGGCAAAATGGGCGAATTCTTGTACAATCCGGAAAGGAAAAAGGCCAGGGTGATGGAAAGCCAGAGGGTCATAAAAATACCATATCCAAAATTCCTGGCCATTGAAAACTTCCCAATGTTGGAAAGACGGAAGGCCGTTACTGTAAAGAGATAGAGAAGAATGAAAGAGGCAAATCCAAAACCTTTGTTGATGAACCAATTGGACAAGACAGCACCCCATTTGCCACCAGCATTGGCGATCTTGAGATTGGGATTGGTTAGCAACTCCTTGGTAGAGACGTCCAGATGGCTCACATCTGCTCCTTCCTGAAGTAAAAATGAGATAAAGTCGATGGCCAGGTAGAGTGTGAAGAAGAATAGCAACAAAGCCAAGACACCTTTCACCTTGTCTTTTCTGGAATGTTTGGATTTCCCGCTGCCATTGCCTCTTTGATTTGGCGATTTCTGCTGATTATCACTCTTTTGCTGAGCCATCTCCGGATATTTTATGAACAGGCAAATTTCGGATTAAATTGAGACAAACGAATGCAGGCTGTGACAAAACTCTCCTTCAGCTGCAGGAAAATATTGTCCATCTTGCGATGATCGATGAATGGCCAATCGCAACCAAGTACCCCTTTCAACCCGTTTTGACTCCACTTCAACCGTGAATCCGGATTTCAGGCTTGCACAGTCCCTAGTAATGGCAGATCCGCCTGAGGCACCTCCCAGACGAGCGATTGATTGGGAAGAACATTTCGTTTGGAGCCGGGAATTGAGCACTTGGGAAAATGCTTCTTCTTTTTGCCTGAATCGCAGAGGAGGGCATAACAACGGATGGCACTTTTATTTACTTTTAATTTTTCTTTCAAAAATCAACCCAATACAAAACCATGAAAGCAGCGATCATACGGAAATATGGCACCATCTCGGCTGAAGAGACGGCAAAACCGGTATTGCAGGACAATTACGTGCTGGTCAGAGTCAGATATGCAAGCATCTGCGGATCGGACCAACATTTGTTCAAAGGGGAGTTTCACCCCAGGACCCAGTTGCCAATGATTCCCGGGCACGAATTTGCCGGTATTGCAGAAGAGGTTGGCAAAGGGGTAACCCATGTAAGACCGGGAGACAAAGTCACCGTCGACCCGATCCTCTGGTGTGGCCATTGCGCTGCCTGCCAGGCAGGTCATTATCCGGCCTGTACCACCCTGAAGCTCATCGGGATTGATATCAACGGTGGATTTGCGGAATACGTTGCAGCACCTGCCCATACGGTATACAAAGTGCCGGAAACCATCTCCGATGAAGCCGCTGCCCTGATAGAAGTCCTGTCGATTGGATTTCATGCTTCGGCGCGTTCCGGCCTGAAGGAATCGGACAATCTGCTGATCATGGGTGGAGGCAAGGTGGGTCAGTCCATCCTGCATGCAGCCAGCACCATCACCAAGGGAAAAATCTTCATGGTAGACATGTTGGAAGAGCGTCTGTCACTGGCCAGGGCCTCCTTCCCAGATCTGATTACCCTCAATACCCTGCATACCGATCCCGTCACAGCCATTCGTGAGATGACCGGTGGAAGAGGCGTCGACGTCGCCATCGAAGCAGTAGGCCATGAAGTTGCCATCGAGAACAGGTTAAATCCTGTCCGGACCAGCATCCAATCGATCAAGGGAGGTGGAACTGTTTGCGTCCTTGGACTGGGCGACCATCCCGTTGAAATCCTGATGAAGGAACTGATTTGGAAGGAGGCAAAAATCATCGCATCACGGGTAAGCCACGGGGAATTTGCCAAAGCCATCGATGCCTTGGAAAAGAAAAAAGTCAATCCACTGGGCATGATCACCGGCATTCTGAATCTGGAAGATGCACAGAAAGGATTCGACATGCTTGAAAAAGACCCTGCCAATCATCTGAAAATCTTGTTAAAAATCTGATTTATTGTCAGTTAAAATAGAGCGCCGCTCAACTGGATGGTCAGTGTGAGGATGGAGTTTTATCATGTTTAGCCTGAAAAACCATCCTTATATTCGATTGCAAATCTGACAACATCCAGACATGAGTAAATTGGCTGTCGTTGCACTGGGAGGCAATGCATTGCTCCGGGATAACGAAAAGGGTACGATCGAAGAACAAGAGCTGCATACAGCTGAGACCATTGAAAACCTGCTATTCCTGGTACGACAGGGATATCACCTGATCATTACCCATGGCAATGGTCCGCAGGTGGGTAACATTCTGATGCGCAACGATGCAGGAGAACAACTGTACAACATTGCCCAGATGCCCCTCGATATCTGCGTAGCCGACTCTCAGGGTGGGATCGGTTACATGATTGAACGAATATTCAGGAACATACTGACGAAATATGGCATTGACCGCAACGTCGTCACCCTGGTGGGTATGGTAGAAGTGGATCCTGGCGATCCCGCATTCACCAATCCCACCAAGCGTATTGGGGCTACCTACAGCGAGGAGCAGGCGAAAACGCTGGCTGTGGAGAAAGGTTGGATCTTCCGGGAGAGCAAGAAAAGCGGCAATGGGTGGCGTCGAGTGGTGCCATCCCCCACTCCCAGGAAAATCTTGAACCTTAACCTCATCCGCGATCTGGCCCTATCCGGCAACATTGTCATCACCTGTGGTGGCGGTGGCGTACCCGTCTTCAGGGATGCCGAACAAAACCTCCGGACAGCCGATGCCGTGATCGACAAGGATCTGGCCTCTTCCCTGCTCGCATCAGGAGTAGGCGCAGCGGAATTTTACATCCTCACCGATGTATCTTTCATCTACAAAGATTTCGGACTTCCCTCGCAGGAAAAGCTGGAATTTCTTGACTATCAAGATACAAAGACCTATCTCGACCAAGGCACCTTCGGTGAAGGGAGTATGGCCCCAAAAATCGTAGCTGCCTTAAACTTCATCGAAAAGGGCGGATCCAAGAGCATCATTACCGAAGCATCCAAACTGGAGGATAAGTCGTATGGGTCTAAGATTACCATGCAATATGAAAACTAAAACGGCCAAACCATGTCAAATCCAATTTATCGCAGAAATTTTCTAAAGCTCCTTGATTTCCAACCCGTTGAAATTGAATACCTGCTCAACCTGGCAGCCGAGCTCAAATGGTCCAAGAAGAGTGGCACAGAGGAGCCTCAGCTGACCGGCAAAAATATCGCCTTGATTTTTGAAAAGACCTCCACCAGAACCCGTTGTGCCTTTGAAGTGGCCGCTTATGACCAAGGTGCGCACGTTACCTATCTGGGTCCGAGTGGATCCCAAATCGGTTCCAAGGAGTCCATGAAAGATACGGCCAGGGTATTGGGTCGGATGTATGATGGCATCCAGTACCGCGGATTTGCGCAGGAGCTGGTCGAGGTCCTTGCGGCGCATGCCGGTGTGCCGGTTTGGAATGGCCTCACCGATGAGTTTCATCCCACACAGATATTGGCCGATTTTCTCACCATGCGGGAACACTCCTCCAAACCACTTTCCGAAATCAAGTTTGCCTACGTTGGAGATGCACGCAACAACATGGGCAACTCGCTGATGGTAGGAGCCGCCAAAATGGGCATGGATTTCAGGGCTGCAGCCCCGGCAAAATTCCAGCCTTCCTTGGCTTTGCAAGAGATATGTCGGGGGATCGCAGCTGAAACTGGGGGTTCCCTGACTGTGACCGACAACCTCCATGAAGCCGTTGCAGGTTGCGATTTTATCTATACAGACGTTTGGGTTTCCATGGGAGAACCGGTGACGGTCTGGCAGGAGCGCATTGATCAGTTGTTACCTTACCAGGTCAACCGACAGATGCTTCAGCTGACGGGCAATCCCGATGTAAAGTTTATGCATTGCCTCCCTGCCTTCCACAACAGGGAAACCAAAACCGGTGAAGAGATTTTCCAAAAATTTGGCCTGGATGCCATGGAGGTGACGGATGATGTCTTCGAAAGCCCTGCCTCCATTGTATTTGACCAGGCAGAAAATCGCATGCATACAATCAAAGCCGTGATGGTCGCCACGCTCGGACAGGGTTGACAAACCCAACCGAAGGAGAAAGGGGAAGGCAGACCTGTTTAGGTTCACCTTCCCCTTTTTTATCCGTCCTCCCAGTGATGGATTACCAGCAGGAATTCTTGTTGTCCTGCCAGATCGATACGGGATCCAGGTTGTCCTTTTCGATCTCCTTGAAATATTTGTAGGTACCTACCTTCAGCTCGATGGTGGAATCTTCATCACAGACAATCATGCCATGGGAATGGTTCTGAAGCGCAGAAATGGTCCACATATGGTTAATGGCACCCTCAACCGCTTTGTGCAAGGCACGGGCCTTGTTGTGCCCGGTAATCAGAATCAGTACTTCCTGGGCATCCATGATCGTTCCAACGCCAACAGTCAATGCGGTCTTAGGAACCAGGCTCACGTCGTTACCGAAGAAGCGGCTGTTGACAATCTTGGTATCGGTGTTGAGTGCCTTGTCCCGCGTACGGGAAGTAAGGCTTGAACCCGGTTCGTTAAAGGCAATGTGTCCATCGGCACCAACTCCCCCGAGAAAAAGGTCAATTCCTCCCAAAGCCTTGATTTTGGCCTCATAACGGCCACATTCCATCCTAAGATCAGTGGCCATCCCATCCAGAAGATTGACATTGGAAGGTTTAATGTCGATGTGACTGAAGAAATTGTCCCACATGAAGGTGTGATAACTTTGGGGATGGTTTTTGTCGATCCCCACATACTCATCCATGTTGAAAGTAATCACATGCTGAAAGGATACCTTCCCCTCCTGGTAGAGTTTGATCAACTCCTTGTAAGTCCCAAGTGGTGTACTTCCGGTAGGCAATCCCAGAACAAAAGGGTTCTCGGGAGTGGGATCCGCATGATTGATTTTTTTGGCAATATAATTGGCAGACCACTGGGCTACACTTTTGGCTTCAGGGAGAATGATCAGTCTCATGGTAGTAATTGTTAAATATGCTTTAATCAGAATCCAAAATTGATAAATTTTAATAAACAATCCATCGCATCGACAGAAAAGAGCCGATTTTTTCTTAAAATGCAGTCGAATAAATGATAACAAGGATTTTGAGAGAACCTCCGGCTGTTGTCTCACGTATGAGTGTCAACAAGTACGGGGGAGAAAATGAACATCGGTGGCAGGTTGTTCACGCTTTCAACTTCGTTGCTCTCTTGTTCTGATGTTAAACCTTTGGATCATCTCATTGTCCAAACCGGGTAATGAAATGGCAAAGTCCTACACTCATTAATTAACTTGTCTGATGTTCGACAGTTTTTAGTCCGTAATCCATGTACAATATTGATATGGCCGACCTGGCAGCGATCCGCGTGAAAAGGAAAGCCTTGCAACTGTTTCTGTTCTTCCTTGTTCTTTCGACACTAACCTTTGCCCAAAAAACCGTTGTTTCCGGCAAGGTCACTGAGTCCAAAACAGGAGAACCCATCCCCTACGCTACAGTCGTTTTCAAGGGAACCTACATCGGTACCATGACCGACCTGAATGGCAATTTCAACCTGAGTACACTCACCCCTACCGCCTCGGTTGAGATCTCCTGCATCGGATACAAGAAGAAGGAAATACCGGTAAAGGCCAAAACGAGTGCAAAACTCACGATCGCTCTGGATGATGACATGATCATGACCGGAGAGGTGGTGGTCAAGCCTGGCGAAAATCCGGCCATACCGCTTTTCAAAAAGATACTCGACCATAAAAAGGAAAACAATCCGTCCAATTTTCCATCCTGGCATAGCCGGCTCTATTCCAAGACAGAGGTAGACATCAAAAATGTAGACAAATCACTCCGGACAAAAAAACTCCTGAAATCCTTCGATTTCGTCTTCGACTACATCGATTCGCTCAAAACTGAGGGTAAGGCCTTTCTGCCTGTTTTCTTCTCCGAGACTTTTTCAAACTACTATCATCAGGAAGGTTCAGCCAAGGATCGGGAGGAGATCGTTGCCAACAAGGCCTCAGGCATGACTTCAAACATGATCACCAAATTTACGGGGAAAGTCTACGAGGGACTGAATCCATACGATAATTATTTGATGATCAGTGATGTCAGCATGATTTCTCCCATGAACGGATTGGGCCTGCAGTTTTATAAATTCTATCTGCTGGACAGTCTGAAGAAAGAGGGGAAAACCTATTATGAACTCTCCTTCAAGCCCAGAAATCCGCAGAGCCCGGCGTTCAAAGGTTCCATGTGGGTAGAATCGGAATCTTTCGCCCTGACCAAGATTGATCTGCAACTTTCTGAAAAGGCCAACATCAACTTCGTTAACAATTTCAAGTACGCCGTTGAGTTTGAAAAGGCAGGTGACCGGTGGACTCCCAAGAAAGAGTCCATCGTACTCGATGTGGACATCCAGAAGAATCAAAAATCCAAACGGATCGGCATCATCGGGCGCAAGACCAACTTCTATGAGGATTTCACCTTTGGTCAGGTGGCGGTGGCACCCAAACTGGATGCCAATGACCAGATCACCGTACACGACGATGCCATGAACAAGGATGAGAAATTCTGGGAGAATTCACGACCCATGGAATTGCAAAAAAGGGAGTTTGGCATCTACAAAATGGTGGATTCCATCAAGCATGTTCCGCTCTATAAGACGGCAACCGAATACGTTTACATGTTTTACTACGGCTACCGGGACCTGGGAAAGATTGAACTGGGACAATACTATTCCTTCTATTCCCATAACCCCGTGGAAGGAGACCGCTTCAAACTGGGTGCCAGAACCACCTTGAAATTCGATAAAAACCTTCGGTTGAACGGATATGCAGCCTATGGAAACAATGACAAGGAGTTCAAATATGGCGGAGGCTTTGAATATTACTTCTCGAAAAAACCAAAGGATTACCTCTCCCTGCAGTACAAACACGATTATGATGTCCTTGGGAAAAGCAAGAATGCCTTCATGATGGACAACATCCTGAATACCTTGCTCAACAAGCGTCCATACAACAAACTCAACCTCTCCAACAAACTGGAGATCAACTATGAAAAAGAATGGTTTTCAGGCTTCTCCAACAAATTCACCTTCAACAATACGGAACTGTTTTCCGGACCTTTTGTGAAATTTGAGACCCCTGCTGGAACGATCCTGCCCAACATCCGATACAGCGAATTGACCCTGAATACTCGATATGCTCCCAACGAATATTATGTCCAGGATGGATTTGAACGATCCAATTTCGAAAATTCCCGGCCCATCTTCAATGTAAATCTGACAGCCGGACTGAAGGGATTCATGGGTGGCCAGTACAACTATTACAAAGCGGACGCCCAGATCAACCAAAAGCTTTTGCTTCATCCCCTCGGGTTTTCCTACTATTCCCTGCAAGTCGGAAAGATCTGGGGCGATGTCCCCTTCCCGCTCATGAAAATTCACGAAGGCAATGACACCTATGCATACGATATCCTGGCATTCAACATGATGAACATGCAAGAATTCGTCAGCGATCAGTATGCTTCGCTGTTTATTGAACATCATTTCCAGGGTTTCTTCCTGAATAAAATCCCGTTGTTCAAAAGATTGAAATGGAGAGAATTGGTTGGAGTAAGGGCGCTCTATGGCAATTACGATCCGGCCAAACACGCTGAAATGCTCTTTCCAACGGGCATGAAAGGATTGCAGAACAGTTCCTATACTGAGTTTTCCGTCGGACTGGAAAACATATTCAAGGTGTTGAAAATCATGGGTGTCTGGAGATCTGTTCCTTTTGATGATGGAAGTTCCCGCTTTGGAGTGGTGGGAACCCTGCAACTCGTGCTGTAACAACTGCCAAACAACTGAAATAGAACCTACATGCATTTGAACCATGCCGGTGAGCTGAGCGGTATCCTGACTGCCGTCTGTTGGACCGTAGCGGCCATGACTTTTTCTGTCGCCACCAGGAAGGCCGGCGCCCTGACGGTTAACCTCTTCCGCCTGATCTTCGCCATGATGATGTACATGGTATGGTCCAGGCTAACCAGGGGACTCTGGTTCCCCTCCGATGCCTCTCCGGATGCCTGGAAATGGTTATCTGTCTCCGGTTTCATCGGTTTTGTACTGGGTGATTATTGCCTCTTCTCCTCGTACGCCTACCAACCCGCCAAGATATCGATGCTGGTGATGTCGTTGGCCCCGCCGATCGCCACCTTGTTTGGAGTAGTGCTTTTGCACGAAACCATCACAGTGCAGAATTTTCTGGGCATGGCACTGGTCTTATCGGGCATCGCCATCGTGATTCTGAAGAGAGAAGAAGGTGAAAAGCTCTCATCAAAATTCAATTACCCGGTCAAGGGATTGCTCCTGGCATTGGGCGGAGCAGCGGGTCAGGGAATTGGGGCCGTCTTTTCCAAAATGGGAATGCAGGACTATGATCCGTTTGCCTCTTCTCAGATCCGAACGATTACCGGGATCATCGGATTTACCCTCCTCATCACGATCACACGGAACTGGAAGCAGACGAAAGACTCCCTGCTGCAGACCGGTGCCCTGAAACCATTGATTGCGGG
>JAJTBP010000051.1 GCA_021286825.1 Marinilabiliales bacterium
TACACCTGTACCGGTCCTGACAAACGTACCCAATCTAACCATTTGCAGCGGAACCAGTCCAAATGTTGCACTAACTGCCTCTGTTCCCAGTAGTTTTTCGTGGAAGATTGGTGCCAATCCCGGAGGCATAACAGGAGCCTCAGCAGGCTTTGGAGCCACCATCAATCAGGTACTGACGAATCCCAGTTCCACAGCTTCAGGATCCATTGAATACATAGTCACCCCAACGGCTACCTCCGGCGGATGTGCCGGAGTACCTTATACGATTACCTTAACGGTTGATCCTGCTCCGGTCGTAACGACACCTGCCAGTGCCACCATTTGCAGCGGAAGCAGTACCGGAATTGTTCTGAATGCCTCCATGCCTTCCAGTTTCACCTGGACGGTGGGTGCAATCACAGGTGGGATTACCGGCGCTTCGGCCGGATCGGGCCCAGCGATCAATCAGACATTGGTCAACCCAAGCAACACCACTTCAGGAACCGTGACCTATCTGGTGACTCCGCAGTCATCAGCCAGTTCTTGTGTGGGCACACCTTACCAGATAGTAGTCAAGGTAAATCCATTGCCGGTATTGACGAGTTCACTTACGCCACCAGCGATTTGCAGCAATACGGTTTTCAATTACAGTCCACTTGCTTCAGTTGCAGGAACCACCTTTTCATGGAGCAGATCCGCAGTGGCAGGCATTGGCAATCCTGCGGCAACAGGGACCGGCAATCCTGCCGAAAAGCTGATCAACACCTCTTCGGCTCCGGTATCCGTGACCTATGTCTACACCCTGACAGTCAATGGATGTACCAGTCCGGTTACCTACAATGTGACCGTCTCTGTCAATCCTTCAGCCTTACTCACCAGTCCGCTCAATCCAGGGGCCATCTGCAGCGGATCTGGATTTAGTTACATTCCAACGGCTTCGCTTGCAGGTGCAAACATTACCTGGTCGAGAGCACTCGTCGCAGGCATCAGCAACCCACAGGCTACGGGAAGTGGTGCGGTCAATGAAACGCTGGTCAACACAACCACCGCTGAGGTGGATGTTACCTATGTCTTTACCCTTTCTACGGGCAGTTGTGTCAATGTCCAGAATGTGGTGGTGCCCGTCAATCCGTTGCCGCTTTTGTCCAGCTCCTTGAGTCCTCCTGCCGTTTGCAACAACTCTCTGTTTACCTATTTCCCCAGTAGCATCATGGCTGGAGCAACCTTTACCTGGAGCAGGGCTGCCGTGGCTGGTATCAGCAATGCTGCCGCAGCCGGAAGTGGAAATGTGTCGGAGACACTGATCAACACGACCAGCCAGCCGGTGAACGTCACCTATGTCTACACCATTTTTGCCAATGGTTGCAACAACAACCAGAACGTGGTGGTAACGGTTTATCCCACCCCTCTGATGACCAGCACCTTAAATCCAACGCCGGTTTGCTCAGGATCAGTCTTCAGCTATGTTCCGACCAGCAGCTCGGCCGGAGTGGTTTTCAACTGGACCCGATCCGCCATTGCGGGAATAACCAATCCTTCGGCATCCGGAACTGGAAATCCCAATGAGACACTCGTCAACACCAGCGGTTTGCCCTTGACAGTCAATTATGTCTATTCACTCGTCTTCAATGGTTGTCTGAATCCGGTTACCTATACCGTGGGAGTTGTGGTGTATCCGGCAACGACCCTGTCGAGTGGTTTGAATCCTCCACCGATCTGCAGTGGAACTACTTTTTCCTATGTGCCGACCAGCAGTACAGCGGGGGTTACTTTCAATTGGAATCGTGTGGCCAAGCCTGGCATCAGCAATCCTGCTGCGACGGGTTCCGGCAATCCATCGGAGGTGCTGATCAATACGACCAACAGTCCGATAACGGTTACCTATAGCTATACCCTTTCGGCCAACGGATGCAGTACCACCCAGGATGTGTCGGTCGTTGTCAATCCCTATCCGGTGTTGACCAGTACACTGACGCCCACAGGTATCTGCAGTGGGTCTACCTTTAGCTATGTTCCGACGAGTACGATCGCAGGTACCACCTTTGCCTGGAACCGACCTTTTGTGGCGGGTATCAGCAATGCTCCGGCGACAGGTACCGGGAATCCCAATGAAGTGCTGATCAATTCCACCGGATCCCCGGTTCAGGTAACCTATATCTACGCGCTTACCTCCAACGGTTGCACCAATCCTACGACCTATAATGTGGTGGTCATGGTAAATCCAACGCCATCCCTGAGCAGTACGTTGACACCGAATCCCATTTGTAGCAACACTACCTTCAGCTACACACCTGCCTCCTCCAACGGTTTGGTGATTGGTTGGACCCGGGCAGCAGTTGCAGGAATCAGTAATCCTGCTGCAAGTGGCGTCTCCAATCCAAACGAGACCTTGATCAACACAACCTCAATCCCGGTGTTGGTCACCTATGCCTATACCATCACTTCGGGTGGATGCACCAATGTACAAAACGTTGTGGTGACCGTAAATCCGGCCCCGATACTCTCCAGTTCACTTTCACCTTCGGCCATCTGCAGCAATGGATTGTTTAGCTACACCCCAGTAAGTACCACCAGTGGGGCCACCTTTAACTGGAGCCGTGTAACCGTTGCAGGAATCAGTAACCCCAGTGCCTCGGGCACCGACAATCCCAATGAAGTGCTTGTCAACACCTCACCTTTGGTTGTCTCGGCTACTTATACCTATCAGGTCTCGGCGAACGGATGTACCACCACCTCCAAGGTTGTCGTGCCTGTCAATCCTTCACCGGTCCTTACCAGTACGCTGAATCCGGCGCCGATCTGCAGCAACAGCGTATTCAAATACACACCCCTTTCCTCTACACCGAACACCACCTTTAACTGGAGCAGGGCAGGGGTGCCAGGACTAGCCAATCCGGCTGCATCCGGTACTGGAAATCCGAACGAAACGCTGGTAAACATGACCGCTTCACCCATCACAGTGACTTATCTTTACACCCTCTCTTTCAGCGGGTGTACCAGTCCGGTTACCTACAATGTGGATGTGGTTGTCAATCCTTCGGCTACCCTCACCAGTTCGTTGAATCCTGGTTCCATCTGCAGTGGCTCCATTTTCAATTATGTAGCGACCAGTTCCACAGCCAGTGCCGTGTTGACGTGGTCCAGGGGCAATACCAGCGGTATCGTGCAACCTGCGGCTAACGGAACGGGGAATATCAGTGAATTCCTCACCAACTCCACAGCTTCGCCGATTGATGTTGTCTATCACTACACCCTCTTCCTGAATGGCTGTTCCAATACGCAGGATGTGAAGGTGACAGTCAATCCATCTCCGGATATGACCAGTTCCTTGTCGCCACCGGCCATCTGTAGCGGGACGATGTTCAACTATCAGGCAAGTAGTTCCACACAGGGAGTTACCTTTACCTGGACCCGTGCTGCCACTGCAGGAATTCTCGAACCTGCTGCCTCAGGAACCGGAAATGTGAATGAAATTTTAACCAACACCTCCAATGCACCAGTCAATGTCACGTACCTCTATACACTGACGGCCAATAGTTGCAACAACAACTCCCAATTCAGTGTCATCGTGGTTGTCAATCCGATCCCGGCAGTTCCGGTTGTAACGGCTTCTGGTCCAACGACATTCTGTCAAGGCGATGATGTAGTGCTGACGGCTCCGGCAGGATATTCCTACATGTGGACCAATGGTGCCACCACGAGGTCCACCACGGTAACCACCACCGGTAGTTTTTCCGTTGTGGTGAAGGATGCCATCGGATGTCAGAGTTCTCCTTCCCTGGCCATCAAAACCACCGCATTACCTGCTCCCAATCCGCCTACATCGGGTGGCGATATCACACAGTGTATCGACGCTGTACCCCAGACTCTCGTGCCCGTGGCCACTCCGGCTGCCGGTTGTATCCTCAATTGGTACG
Source organism: Marinilabiliales bacterium (assembly GCA_021286825.1). Classification (GTDB taxonomy): domain Bacteria; phylum Bacteroidota; class Bacteroidia; order Bacteroidales; family Prolixibacteraceae; genus CAINVV01. The sequence goes on from JAJTBP010000051.1 coordinate 3,897, forward strand.
ATGCACCTTCGGGTGGCACTTTGTTGCCGGCACCTTCGTATACCGGACTGGGAACAAAGGTATTCTATGCCGAGTCGGTGAATAGCCTGACAGGATGTACCAGTCTAACGAGGACACCGGTTACCATCAAGATTATATCACACCCGGCTGCCCCTGTCAAGGACGCAGATATCACGGAATGTGAAAAGAGTCCATTGCAGACCCTTACGGCTACTGCAACGGTGCCAGTGGGGACAACCATCAAGTGGTTTACCAAGCCAACCGGTGGGACTGCGGTTGCTCCAACGTTGAATGCAGTAGGTACGGTCTCCTACTATGCGGAGGCTGACAATGGCATCTGCACCAGTTTGTCCAGGACCAAGGTGACCCTGACCATCAACCCTGCCGCTGCTACACCGGTGAGTCTGGGTAACCTGAGCGCGTGTGATCCGACACTGCTGACGGCCAAATCCTCTGATCCCGCAGCTTTGTGGTATCTCTCACCTACGGGAGGCTCACCAGTTTCCCCGACACTCAATCAGGTGGGAACGGCAACCTATTATGCTGAATCACTGCTTGGAACCTGTCCCAGCGTGGCCAGATCGGCTGGTGTGGTGCTGACCATCTTCGAGACACCTTCGGCTCCCGTGAGTGGGGGAGATGTGGTGCAGTGTGAGCAGAGTCCGCTTCAGACCCTGACGGCAACGGCAACGGCCCCTGCCGGATGCACGGTCAAATGGTATCTTACGGCAACCGGAGGAGCACCTGTTGCGAATCCAACGCTTAACAGTCCAAAGTCCATCATCTATTACGCTGAATCAGATAACGGCCATTGTGTAAGCTCCACCAGAACGGCGGTCAAGCTTCAGATTGATGCAGCTCCCAAGGCACCTGTTGCCGGCAAGAGCATCACGGAATGTCAGAAATTCCCCACGATCCAAACTTTGACGGCTACTGCGACCGCCTCAGGGTCAACCATTCTCTGGTACAATACGTTGGCTGGAGGAGATCCTGTTTCACCGACACTCAACCAGGTGGGCACGGCGACCTATTATGCCGAGGCGAGCAACGGGTCATGTACCAGCGTCACTAGATCGGCTCCGGTTACCTTGACCATCAACCCCACACCCGATTCTCCGGTGGCGATCGATGTGACCGAATGTGCCACAAAAGCGGCACAGGTCTTGACCGCTGACGTCGTCGCTCCGCCCAGTGGCGTAAACATTACCTGGTACAGGGCGGCTACCGGTGGGACAGCTGTTTCTTCCCCGGTGCTGCGAACCATCGGATCTATCGTATATTATGCAGAGGCCAAACTCGGCAATTGCGTCAATCCTACCAGAACACCTGTCACCTTGACACTTAACAAGGAGACGGCTGATCCGACCTTGAGGGTCAAAGGGTTGGATTCGCTGGTTGCCTGCGAGTCTGCCCCGATTGATACACTGGATGCCACTACCTTGTTCAATGTTGTACCGGGTGTTTCCATCGTCTGCTATGATTCGCAGACCGGAGGAGCCGTCGTGTCACCATTGCTCTCTTATGTTGGGTCCAGAATGGTCTATGCGGAAGCACAGAGTGGAACTACCCACTGTCCAAGTCTGAACCGTATCCCGGTGAAGCTGGTCATCCATGGTGCCCCCCCGGTTCCGGTGAGTTTAGGAGATCTTGCCGAATGTGCTCAAAACCCCTTGCAGAAGCTGGATGCCAACAAGCGAATCACGACTCTGCCCGGCTACAAGATTGTTTGGTACAATCTTCCTACCGGGGGAAGCGTGGTGGCCAGTCCGACCTTCAGCAAAGCCAATGCGGATACCACCTTCTTTGCTGAGAACGTGGATACCACCACTGGTTGCAAATCCCTCTCCAGAACTGCAGTGAAACTGTCGCTAAGTTCCTCCACTGCCAGTGCAGCCTCCAACAGTCCGGTTACGCTGGGCCAGACCCTTCAACTAAAGGGTGGACCGGAATTGCCCGGCGCTACTTATCTTTGGACGGATCCGAATGGATTCGTATTCAACTCCATGGACGTGGTGATTCCGAATGTAACGGCGTCAGCAGCCGGGAAGTATATGTTGAGTGTTACGGCTCCCAATGGATGCGTGGCCTACGATTCCACGGTGGTTGTCATTCCGATTGCGCAGGCACAGTCCCAATCACCGGTCTGTATCGGCGGAACATTATATCTATCGGCCAAGCCTGACAACATGTTGTCTTACGCTTGGAGTGGTCCGAATGGATACACCTCTACGGAACAGAATCCGGCCATCAACAACGTTACGCTGCAAATGACCGGGACCTATACGCTGACGGTTACCGATGTAAACAATGCCACATCATCTGATACGGTCAATGTTGCCTTCAAACCATTGCCCATCCCAATTGCTGAAGCCACTACGCAGTGTCCTTCAGGTAACCTGCAGTTGAAAGCACTTCCCAATGGAATGTCCTCTTATTTCTGGTCATTCCCGAGCGGATCGACTTCCAACCTTCAGAATCCACCGGCAATGCCCTATCCGAATCCGGAGGCTGATATCACGTTAACGGTAGTGGACTGGAATGGATGTCAGGCCTCGAAAACCATTCGACCTGTTCCCTTCCAGCCGACGGCCAGTTCCAATAGCCCGGTCTGTACCGGAGATACTTTGCGTCTGCGTGGCGAGCCCAATGGGATGATCAGCTACCTTTGGTCAGGTCCCAACAATTTCAGGTCTAACCTGCAAAGCCCTGCCATACTGAATGCCAACGCGGCTACCGCGACCGGAAAGTACACCCTTACTGTTGTTACGGCCGCAGGTTGTACTGCTACCAGTTCGATCGATGTGACCTTCAATACTCCGGCTTCTGTTCCCACCATTACCCCGAACATGAATCCGGTCTGCGAAGGAAGTACGTTGATTCTGGATGGAGGTCCTTCCGGAATGGCCTCCTATGTTTGGTCGGGTCCGGATGGATTCGCTTCAAGGGTACAGAGTCCGCAGATCGCAGGCATGACCGCTATCAAAGCTGGCAAGTATTCACTTGTGGTCACAAACAACACGGGTTGCAAGAACAAGTTCGAAACCAATATCAGTGTGAGTACCGTCACTTTCAATGGAACTTACGGACCTTACTGCACCAACGACTCTCCGGTTACGCTCTCTGTTTCACCTGGAGGTGGTGTGTTTACAGGTACGGGAGTGACGAACAATGTCTTTGATCCGAAGGCAGCAGGAGAAGGATCCCATGTGGTACAATATACCTATACCCCGCCGGGTGGTTATTGTTCGATCATCGGAACCAAAGTCATCGATGTGGTGACCATACCCAATGTGGTGACCAACAATCAAACGTTGAAATCCTGTACCGGATCAACGGTCGACCTGACCCTGCCGGCTGTCACACAGGGGTCAACACCTGGATTGATATTCAATTATTTCATGGATTCAAAGGCGAGTGTGCCCCTCTCAACACCGAAAGTGGTGGGCATGGGAACCTATTACATCCGCGGAGCCACCTTGAGCGGCAAATGTTTCGATATTAAACCCGTGAAGGTCATGCAGCCGGATTCGCTCAGAGCTACGCTCCTGATCAAAGCGACCGAGTGCTATGGTGATACGACGGGGTCTATTCAAGCCAATGTTACCCTGGGTACCGCACCTTTCAATTATGCCTGGAGTACCATACCGATCCAAAGCGGATCAAAGGCAACCGGTCTGCATGCTGGTGTTTATACGGTGGTGATCACCGATGCCAAGTCTTGTACGGTGGCCATTACCGATACGGTGAAAGAAGCCCCGGCATTCAAAATCTCCAAATCCAAGAAAGACATCGACTGTCTGACGGATGCAAACGGTAGTGCACAGATCGATAGCATCAATCACAGCGGACTGCCTACGGATCTGAACAGCTACAAATATCTCTGGAGTACGGTTCCGGCTCAAACAACCCGACAGGCTGTACGGTTGGGCTATGGCTATTATTACATCAAGTTGACCAATGACAAGGGCTGTTCATTAAGAGACAGTGTCTTCATCGATGTGAAGGATACGGTCCCACCGGTGATTCAATGCCCGAAGTCGATCGATATGATTGTCCATGCCGTCAAGACAACCGACGGCTCCCCCAATACGGTAGTGGTGGATTTGGGCCATCCAGTGGCAACAGACAATTGTAAAGTGGTGAAACTGACGAATGATGCCCCTGAGAAATTCAGACCGGGTCATACCACCGTTACCTGGACGGCGACCGATCAGGTGGGTCTTGTCGACACCTGCAAACAGGAGATTTACATCAAGGAGTTTCCAACTGTTCCACAGCTGGTATCCCCCAATGGTGATGGAATCAATGATTTCTTCGTCATCGAAGGATTGGCTCCGTTCCCGCAATCGCAGTTGCTCATCTTCACACGAAGTGGACAGTTGGTTTACCAAAGCAATGACTATCAGAATGATTGGGATGGCAGATATGGTGCATCCACCTTCAATAAGAATAAGCTGGTGGCTCCCGGGGTCTATTATTACATCCTAACCCTCGGGGGAGGTAGCAAGCAAAAGGTGCAGGGCTATGTCTACATTTATTATTAATTCGTATCATTGAAGCATAAATAGTGATTTTGAAAAGTCTTACGATATATTGGAGCAGGGTATTCCGGTCATTGGCCGGGATACTCCTACTCTTTTCCTGCCTGAATCTGAGTGCGCAACAGGATCCGGTTTTCAATCAGTACATGAATAACCTGCTTACCATACAACCGGCCTATGCCGGCATGTCAGGGTATGTAAACATGACTGCCCTGTCCAGAATACAGTGGGTGGGGTTTGATGGGGCTCCCAATACCAATACCTTTACCATTCAGGGTCCATTCAAAAAGTACAATGTTGGACTGGGATTGTCCATCATCTCAGACCGTTTTGGTCCGGTCAGGCAGACGGGAGTCTATGCCGATTATTCCTATCGTGTTCTGCTGGAGAATGACACCTATTTTTCTTTTGGGATGAAGGGCGGTTTCAACAGATATGAAGCCTTGATGACCGACCTGGTGGTGCATGACCCGAGTGACCCGGTGGCTGCCTTCGACATCAACAAGAAATATCTTCCGAACTTTGGGATTGGCTTCATTTGGCATGCCGACCAGTTCTTCCTCGGCGCTTCTGTACCCAAGATTTTTAAAAACAAAATCAACTCAGACAGCGGTGCAACCATCTACCAGGAAGAGATGAATTTTTACGCCATGGGTGGATATGTCTTGGATGTCAACGACTTTATCAAATTCAAGCCTACGGTCCTGGCACGCTGGAGCGAGAATACCCCCACCATCATTGATTTTTCTGCCAATGGACTGTTCTATGACCGGGTGTGGCTGGGTGCCACCTATCGGATGAAGAATTCCTACGGACTATTGTTCCAGATCTATGTGACAAACAGCATCAAGCTTGGATATGCCTACGACCTGACCTCTTTTCGGCCTTCTCAATACAATGCCGGGACACATGAGTTCATGCTTAGCTATGATTTCCCGGTCGTTCGCAAACGTTTCTGCCGTTTTACACCCAGGTATTTCTAATCCGGGATAGTCGTTTTAACGGAAGGGAAGGTTTTCTACATCCACATTTCCGCCGGAGAGGATCATTCCGATCTTTTTCCCCTTGAATTTTTCAGGATGCTCCAGAATGACCGCCAGCGGCACTGCTGAGGAGGGTTCGATGATGATCTTCATTCGTTCCCAGATCATCCGCATGGCTGCAACGATGGAAGATTCCGTAGCGACCATGATCTCATCCGTCTCTTGCCGGATGATGGCAAAGTTCAGGGTGCCGAGTGAGGTAAGCAGGCCATCTGCCACGGTCACCGGATGGAGCGATGGATGAATGTATCCGTCCCGGAACGACCGGTAGGCATCGTCGGCTTGCAGCGGTTCGGCTCCAATTACCCGGCAATTGGGTTGCAGGTACTTCGTAGAGAGCGAGGTACCGGCCAACAGCCCGCCACCACCAACCGGGCAGATCATGATATCCAGCGCTTCTACCGCTTCCAACAATTCCAGTGCCGCTGTTCCCTGTCCACTAATCACCTCAAAATTGTTGTAGGGGTGGATCACGGTGAGTCCCAATTCGCTGGTCAGACGGGCGAGTGTCTCTTCCCTCGCCTGCAAGGTGGGCTCACAGAATGTTATCTGCGCACCGTATCCGGCGACAGCCTTTTTTTTGATCTCCGGGGCATTGGAGGGCATGACGATGTGCGCGGTGATGCCCTTCATGGCAGCCGCCAGGGCCAGGGCCGCGGCATGGTTTCCGGATGAATGGGTCCCCACGCCGGCACTCGCCTCCTTTTCACTCAGGCAAAGGACGGCATGTGTAGCACCCCTGAATTTGAAGGCACCCACTTTCTGGAAATTCTCACACTTGAAATGGATCTCACAACCGGTCATGCGATTAATCGATTGGCAGGTCAGAACGGGGGTTTGGTGTATGAAGGGTGAAATGCGCTGGTGCGCTTTCCGGACATCTTGAAATGATGGGAGGTTCATGGGTTTATCTGGCTGATTGACTTGTCAGTGTATGATGGGATATGCGATCCCCGGTAGGGGAAAGGTCAAGGCTCTACCTTTAGTTCCTCTTCTCTGGATTTGTACTCCTTGTAAAGTTCCCGGATACGTTTCTCCACCTCATAGCTGTTCGAATTGAAGGAGAGGTTGCAATAGGCATTGAAGTAGACCATGAATTTGTCCAGTTCATCCCCTTTCAATCCGGTAAGTTTGGAAGCAACCTCCTTGTTGTAAACGAGAGAAAAGAGTTGCCATTCTCTTTCGTTGCGTATGGCAGCCAGGGTGTTGCGTTTCTCCTTTTCATCCTTGCTCAGTTTGTAGTAGAGAAAGGAGGTCGGATGAAAGATGGCTGTCAGGACTCCGGGTTTCTTGTCGAATTCACCCCTCAGCTCACTCGGCGTCTTGCTCATCTTGGCCTTGGGAACACCGGTCATGTTGACTTTGGGTCCCTCTGCCGTAACCTCCGCCCCATCCAGAAGGTAACGCACCGGAGCCATGGTGACGGTTGCCCCCTCCTTGTTCATCAGTTCACTCACCGGAACCTTCTTGTCTAGATAGCCGATGGATTTGAAGGTGAGGGTATCACTCGGATCGGCTTGCAACGAGAATTTTCCCTCCTTGTCGGCCATGGTGCCCCCACGAATTCTTTGGTTGATGACATTGACGTAGGGAATCACATTGCCGGTCATATCGTCACGTATCTGGGCAGTTACTTTCACCATGTCCTCTGGAAAGTATAACTGGGCATATCCGGACTGATATCCCCCTATAAGCAAAAGCAAAAAGCAAAGCGTTTTTAGTTGTCTCATCGTTCTGAGCAGCAGGTTGCGTGTTGCGATCCTGCAAAGTTTAAAAATACACAGGATATCCTTTACTTTTCCGTTGATGCCGCACCTTTAGTTAATTTTAACTTTTATGGCAGGCACGAATTTCTCTTTCCAGTTGCCCGATGAAATGCCCTGTTCATTCCGGAAAACAAAACTGCCAGGAGAAATTCATGTTGAGAAATTTCGCCTGGCAGTTGTTCCGACTCGCCTGTTCCTGTTAAAAATGGAGCGCTTTGAGTCGTTCCATGGCTTTCAAGACATTGGACCGATCGGCAAAGGCCGAAAAACGGAAGTAGCCTTCTCCCGACGGACCAAATCCTGATCCGGGGGTTCCTACCACATGGGCCTCCTGCAGCAACAGATCAAAGAATTCCCAGGAAGTAAGGTTGTTTTTGGTCTTTACCCAAACATACGGGGCGTTGACACCACCAAAGACGGTGAATCCCTGCTCCTTGAGACTTTCGGTCATGATTCGTGCATTCTCGAGGTAATATTGGACCACTTCCTTCACCTCTTTTGCTCCCTGCTCCGTGTAGATAGCTGCCGCTGCCTTTTGCACCGGATAGGATACGCCGTTGAATTTGGTGGTGTGCCTCCTCATCCATAGGGGCTTCACCGGATGTGCCTGACCAAGTCCGTCATATGCCATCAATTCGTCAGGAATGACGGTAAAGGCACAACGCGTTCCTGTGAATCCTGCCGTTTTGGAAAAACTGCGGAATTCAATGGCAACCTTTTTGGCCCCCTCTATTTCGTAAATGGAGTGAGGGATGGATGGATCGGTAATGTAGGCTTCGTATGCGGCATCAAAGAGTAGGATGCATTGGTTTTTGAGTGCGTAGTCAACCCATTGCGTCAGGATCTCCCGGGTGGCTACCGTTCCCGTTGGGGTGTTGGGGAAGCAGAGGAAGATCAGGTCGGGTCTTTCGGTGGGAATTTCCGGAATGAAACCGTTCGATTCATTGCAGGGCATGTAGAGGATGCCTTCAAAATAGCCATTGGCCTGACAAACACCTGTCTTGCCAGACATGACAGTCGTGTCCGCATAAACCGGATAAACCGGATCGCAGATGGCAACCTTGTTGTCATGTCCGAAGATTTCCTGGATGTTCCCGGTGTCGCACTTGGAGCCATCCGATACAAAAATTTCGTCCGGCGAGATGTTTACCCCTCTGGATTGATAATCAAAACGGGCAATGGCCTCACGCAGAAAACCGTAACCCTGTTCCGGGCCATATCCCTTGAAGGTTTCCCCGTTCGCCATTTCACTGACACCTTCCTGAAATGCCGCAACAACCGAGGGCACTAGCGGTTGGGTAACATCTCCGATCCCCATCCGGATGATCTCCTTTTCGGGGTGTGCCTGTGCGTATTCCCTTACCCGCCGGCCTATTTCAGGGAAGAGATAACCTGCTTTCAACTTCAGGTAATTTTCATTGATTCTTGCCATATGCTGATGAAATGTTTATGCTGAGCGTTAATTTTCTGGTACAAAACTTTCCTGCCGGAAAGATCCGGACTTTCATGGATCCGTTGGCCTGCCTGATATGATTTGGTTGCGACACCTTCAGTTCGGCCCGTTTGACCAAGGAAAGATCGGATCATTGTCGCGTGGCCAAAGATACAAAATAAATTTTTGGGTACTTTTACGGCTCAACCTTCAATTCATCCAACATGGAAACCAATTTTTTTGTGAAATCGCATGGTCTCGGCAATGAATACATCGTGCTAGACGAGGCATGTATCAATTTTGAACTCACACTTCCCAAGATCATACAATTGTGTAACATCCATGTAGGGATCGGATCGGATGGCATCCTGCTGAAAGTGCCTTCACAGGTGGCAGATTTCGGCTTGCGCATCTTCAATCCCGATGGTTCGGAAGCAGAGAAGAGCGGCAACGGACTTCGCATCTTTGCCAAATACCTTTACGATTATGGTTTTGCAGAACAACCGGTTTTCACGATCGAAACCCTGGGGGGTGTTGTGACGGCTCATGTGCTGGAGACCATCGGGAATAAGGCTTTTATGATACGGGTCGATATGGGCAGCGCCACTTTTGTATCGGCTGAAGTCCCCGTTCTTTATGCAGAGGAGAGCTGTTTTGGCGTTCCCCTGACCTTGGAAGGCCAACTCTTCGAGATTCATTGCGTTTCAGTTGGAAATCCCCATTGTGTTGTCATCCGGGAGACATTGGATGAAGCGGAAATCCGACATTTCGGTCCACTACTGGAAAATCACCCGATGTTCCCCAACCGAATCAATGTCCAATTCGTCAAGCCAGTCGATGAAGAGACTGTTGATGCCCTCATATGGGAACGGGGTGCAGGTTTTACCCAAGCTTCGGGCAGCTCCTCCAGTGCCATCGCTGCCGTACTTCACCGAAAGGGTCTGACGGGAAAATCCATCCAGGTACGAATGCCGGGCGGTTCACTTGTCCTGGAACTCGACGATGCCTACAACATTCGTCTGACAGGCGAAGTAAGAGAAATCGCAAGCGGCCTCCTCTCTCCGGAACTGTTTCGCAACTGATCAAAATTCATCAGGAAGGAGAGGGAAATTCCGCTATCCGCGGATCGCTGCCGGTTCCCATCCGCTTCTTGCTGCCTTACAGAAAAAATTTCTTTTTTAGAATAATTTTAAATAGTCCACTTTCCCCTTTTTTAGTAAATTTGCGGCTCAATATTTTTGATCGATGAACGATAAGAAGATACCCTTTTCAAAACAGGAGCTGGAATCCATTGCTGAGAAATTTCCTACTCCGTTTCATATTTACGATGAGCAGGGCATGAGGGATTATGCCAAAAGTTTTGTGGCTGCCTTCGACTGGAATCCTGGCTTCAAGGAATTTTATGCCATCAAGTCAGCTCCCAATCCGTTTTTGATGAAAATCCTTCGTTCAGAAGGATTTGGCATCGACTGCAGCTCTATGGCTGAATTGGTTTTGGCTGAACGGATCGGCATGAAAGGTGAAGAGATCATGTTTACCTCCAACGATACCCCAGCCGCAGAATACAAGAAAGCCATTGAACTGGGCGCCATCATCAATCTGGATGATGTTGCGCACATCAAATATCTGGAGGAGCAAGCCGGACTGCCCGAACTGATCTGCTTCCGTTACAATCCGGGAGCACTCAAGGAGGGAAATGCCATCATTGGCCACCCGGAAGAGGCGAAATATGGATTTACCCGTGAACAGCTGTTCGAAGGATACCGGATGCTCCGGGATCGGGGAATCAAGCGGTTTGGAATCCATACCATGGTGGCATCCAATGAGTTGAATCCGGATTATTTTGTTGAGACTGCCCAGATCCTGTTTGAACTGATCGTTGAACTGAACAGGGAACTGGGTATTCGGTTCGAATTTGCCAACCTTGGCGGGGGAATAGGCATTCCCTACAAACCGGAGCAGGAGCCCGTTGATCTCGTTCGCATGAGCAAGGGAATCAGGGAAGCCTATGAACACTACATCGTCGCCAACGGACTAGATCCGCTTAAGATCTATTTTGAGTCGGGACGGGCCATCACGGGTCCTTTTGGTTTTCTCGTCTCCAGGGTGCTGCACATCAAAAACACCTATAAGAAATATGCCGGATTGGATGCCAGTATGGCCAATCTGATGCGGCCCGCTCTCTATGGTTCCTATCATCACATCACCGTATTGGGAAAAGAGGAGAATCCTTCGCGGTTTATGTACGATGTAACGGGTTCTCTTTGTGAAAACAATGATAAATTTGCCATCAACAGGGTGTTGCCCAAAATGTCACCGGGAGATCTGGTGGTGATTCATGATACCGGTGCCCACGGTCATGCGATGGGATTCAACTACAATGGAAAGTTGCGTTCCGCAGAGTTACTGAAGAGGGTGGATGGTTCAGTTGATCTCATCAGAAGGGCCGAAACGCTTGAGGATTACTTTTCCACACTCGACTTTGGCCGGGTTGGCAATTATCCGGTCTGAGGCTGACGGCATCTTGTCATCGGCACCCAAAGGAGCACTTTTTTTAATTTAATCTGAACGTCCATTGAAAGTCTGCGGTTTTAGTTTTGTGAAGAATGGGGTAAAACTGGATTATCCCATGATTGAGGCCATCACCTCCATTCTACCGGTCTGTGACCATTTCATCATGGCTTTGGGTGATTGCGAGGACGGATCCCGAGAAGCCATCCAATCGATCGGCTCTCCCAAAATTGAAATCATCGACACCATATGGGATCCGACCCTGACAGAAAAAGGTCGGGTTCTATCGTCCGAGACCAACAAGGCCTTTGATGCCATTCCACCCGAATACGACTGGTGTTTTTACATCCAGGCCGATGAGGTGATTCATGAGAAATACCTGCCCGGTATACAAAAGGCTATGGAGGAAAACCTGGACAACCAGGAGATAGATGGCTTGATCTTTCACTACAAGCATTTCTATGGAACATACGATTATGT
>JAJTBP010000402.1 GCA_021286825.1 Marinilabiliales bacterium
TTGTACGGCAGAAACAGCTTCAACCAATTGGATGACGTATTGGGCGAACTGAGGACCGATAAGGATTCTTTCGTCCTGTTTCTTTTGGACCATTTTTTCGATGGGAAAGAACTTCAAAAACGGATACCTGTTCATCCGCAGGACATTTTGAAGATCATCGATGTGACCGATGAACCCAAGACAAAGGTAGTCGATGCCATCGTTGCCGAAGTGAAGGCATTGGGTAAAGGCAATCCGGTTTCTGTGGTCGGCATCGGCGGCGGAAGTGTGATGGATTATGCCAAATCTACTCGGCTCATGTTTACCAACGAAGGTTCCTCGGCACTTTACCAGGGCCTCGATCTGATCAAAAACAAAGGGATTCATTGCACCGTTATTCCTACCATTTCTGGCTGTGGCGCAGAGGTTTCCATGACCACAGTTTTGACGGGACCGGTGAAGAAACTGGGGATCAAGGGCAATTTTACGCCGGCTGATCAATTGGTGATCGATCCGGCCCTGATCGCTTCGGTTCCTGATCCTCAACGGTTTTATACCGCGATGGACTGTTACATTCACAACATCGAAGCCCTTAACGGCCACCGCAAAACGGTCATGGGCGACTCTCTGGGAACTGAATCCCTCCGCTTGTGCCGTGAGATTTTCCTGAGCGATGACAGCCATACACCCGAGAATGATGAAAAGTTGATGGTTGCCTCATATATGGGTGGTCTCTCCCTGACCTATTCTGAGGTGGGTGCCTGTCATGCCATCTCCTACGGGTTGGCTACGGTAACAGGTGTTCATCATGGGTTGGGTAATTGCATTGTATTCAATCAATTGGATGAATTTTATCCGGAAGGAGTGAAGGAATTCAGGGAGATGATGCGCAAGAACAACATCCAGCTTCCTACCGGATTCAACGCCGGCAGAAGCGAAGAGGAGATCGAAAAGATGATTGACATCTCACTGACGTTGGTCTTCATGTGGGCCCATGTTTGTGGTCCGGATTGGCAGTCGATCATCACCCGTGATAAGCTCAGGGGACTTTTGTTGAAAATGTAAAAAGCAAATGATGAAGAAAATAGTTAAGGTCGGGGATATTTCCTGCGGAGCCGATCAGTTGTTTCTGATCGCCGGTCCCTGTGTGGTGGAAGATGAGAAGACCATGATGGATACGGCCGAGTTCCTGGTAACCCTTTCGCAGGATTTTAATCTTCCGCTGATCTATAAATCCTCTTTTCAGAAGGACAACAGGAGTTCTGCCGATTTCTATTCGGGACCGGGCATTGACAACGGACTGGCGATCCTTCAGAAGATCAAGGAGCAGTTCAGGGTTCCGGTCATCACCGACATCCACTATCCCGATCAGATCGCAGCTGCGGCAGAGGTGGTGGACATCATTCAGATTCCTGCCTATCTGGTCATGCAGACCACCCTTGTGGTTGAGGCTGCAAAAACCGGCAAGGTGCTGAATCTGAAGCATGGACAGTTCCTTGCACCCGAGAACATGATCAAGCCGGTAAAAAAAGCCGAACAGGCTGGTAACTACAACCTGCTCGTTACCGAAAGGGGTTATACTTTTGGGTACAATGACCTGGTGGTGGATCCGCGAAGCTTCTATCATCTCAGACAGACCGGTTATCCCGTGATTTTCGATGTAACCCATTCGATCCGTAAATATGGTATTCCCAGCTCGGATCCAGCAGGGGGTTCCAGGGAGTTCATTCCTACCCTGGCCCGTTCGGGTGTCGCTGCCGGTGTCGATGGTTTGTTCCTGGAGGTGCATCCCGATCCGTCACGTGCCCTTTGTGATGCGGCTAGTCAGATGTGTATTGCCGATGTGCGCGAATTCCTCAAACCGCTGATCGAAATTCATGAGGTGGAGGTTAAATACAGACAGAAATTTTAATACATAAACTATGGAATTTTTTCTTGACTCGGCCAATATGGCTGAGATTGAAGAAGCCCTGAAACTGGGTATCATTGATGGTGTCACGACCACACCAACCTTTATGCACAAAAACGGCATAACGGATATTGATGGTGCAATCCTCAAATTGTCTCAGAAAGTTCCGGTGCTGATGATTGAGGCATTGGGCGAAAATGCACAGGATATTGTTGCCGAGGCACATCGCCTGCTCGCCCTGGGTCTGGATAAGAAGAAAACCGTTTTCAAGATACCGGTAAACCTGGAAGGTGTCAAAGCCTGCAAGATACTCAGGGATCAGGATTTCCTGGTGAACCTCCATCTCGTTTACAACATTCAGCAAGCCTACATGGCTCTCACTGCCGGCGCCAATTATGTATGTGTTCTGGTGGGCCGTATGCAGGATCAGGGGCATGATGCCTTGGGTCTGGTCAAAGAGATTGTTGAGGTCATCAAGACTTACCAAT
>JAJTBP010000403.1 GCA_021286825.1 Marinilabiliales bacterium
AAGGTGTCGCCAGGGTCGGACTGGACGACCTGCTGTACCACCTTACCGGTGATGTCACCTTCGGGCGACTAAAAAACGTGGGTGATACCATCGAAAAAGAGGAGTTACTGGCCGAAATCAGCAAGGAAGGAAAACAATTGAAGATCCTCTCTCCAATCTCCGGTGAAATCATTGCCATCAATCCGATGGTGAATGAAAATCCCGACCTGATGGGTGATGATCCCTACCGCAAGGGATGGGTCTACAAAATCAAACCTTCCCGGTGGATCGCTGAGACCAACTCCTTCTACCTCGCGGAAGAAGCCACCCATTGGACCGAAAAGGAATTGGAAAGATTCAAGGACTTCCTGGCATCATCTGTCGAAAGATACACTGCACAACCTTCCAACCTGATCCTGCAAGATGGTGGTGAACTGATTGATCAGCCATTGTCCGGATTGCCAACGGAAGTATGGCAGGACTTTCAACGCAGCTATCTGGGTACCAAATCCAAATATCCTCATTTTCATGGACTGGAAAGGCAGGGATACGATCCGGACTTCATGGAATGACTTCAGTCCTGTTCGTTCGTAGCAGGTAAGACATGGGACGGAGCGGTACTTCATGGGTATCGCTCCGTTTGTCATATTTCTGACCTTATTTAGTATCAGGAAAAATTGCGGAAGAATATGACTTTTTGAACTGATTTTTAAAATATTGAGCGTAATTTAGCATATAGAACCCAAAGGTGAAGGCGAGGACCGTTGCTCCCACCTTCAGGTTCCTTAGGCTAAATGTAACGGGTCTTCAAAGATGTAATATCAACTGAAATGGCTTGGTTTAAAAGATCACCGGAACACAAAAGCAAAGTAAGAGCACCACTGTTAAATACTTACGTTAGATTTCGATCCTCCATCTATGGTCGGGTGGTGTTTATCATTACCCTCTCCTTCTTCTTTCTTTTCCTCTCATTTGGTCTGATCTTTCGTTCGGTAAACGAGAGTTACATGAAGTCGGTAATCCGCGAAAGCGGTAACAACATCGGGGTATTGGTCCAGGGAGCCCTATACAAATCGATGATGGAGAATGACCGGACAGCTCTTCAGGGAACACTCGACATCATCAATACCATGTCCGGCATCGATGATGTGAACATGTATGACACCCGGAACAACCTGGTCTACTCCTCCATCTCCAGCGACTCAACCAACCACAGCGATCCCGATTGCATCTCCTGTCACCGGAATTTCGGAAAGATGTTTTCAGCCACCGAGAAATCCTACCGGATCATCGACATTGACAGTGAATGCAGCATGAACCACAACAACAACAATTGCAGGCATTTGCTGATCAGTTCCCCGATCATGAACGACAAATCCTGTTCCACCAGTTCCTGCCATGCACACAATCCGGACGACCAAATACTGGGATCCCTGATCATCAAGATTCCACTTGCCGGATTGGATGCCGCACTGGAAAAATCCACTACCGACTATTTCTTGCTGGCAGCGCTGTTGACGGCGGTCTTGATCCTCTTTCTCATCTTTTTTACCCGAAAGAAGATCAAAAATCCACTAAACTCCATCATCAAGGCCAGTATGGCGGTTTCAAAAGGAGACAGGAGCACCCGGTTGGCCATCAAGCCCAATCAACTCTCCGACATGCGAATGGTTTCCCTTGCTTTCAATGAGATGCTTGACAACTTGCAGACAGCTACCAATGAACTTCAGAACTGGTCCCAACAGTTGGAGTACAAGGTCCAAAAAAAGTCGGAGGAGTTGGGACAGGCCCAGGCCGAGTTGATCAATGTGGAGCGAATTGCCTCGCTTGGGAAGTTGTCACTTTCGGTGGCACATGAGATCAACAATCCGCTGTCCGGTATCCTGGTCTATGCAAAGTTGCTGCAAAAACAGCTCAACAATCAGGAGATCGATCCGGATAAAAAGGAAACCATGCTCAAGAATCTTAAATTCATTGAGAGTGAGACCAAAAGATGTGGCGATATCGTGAAGGGATTGCTCGATTTTTCAAGGAAGAATCAGGATGGATTTGAGAACAAGCATCTGCACGACATTCTGGCGGATACCTTTGAATTGATGTCGCATCCCATGAAGATTGCCAACATCCATTTCCTGTCCGATTTCTCTGCCCGACAGGATATGATCTATTGCAGTCCCAACCAGATCAAACAGGCGTGCATCGGAGTATTGGTGAACGCCTCGGAGGCTGTCACCGAAAATGGAGAGATCTTGTTCCGCACCTCAAATCCGGATGCGGAACACATCAAAATTGAGATCGTCGACAATGGCGTAGGCATCAACGAGGTGGACTTGCCCCATATCTTCGAACCTTTTTTCTCTACCAAGGAAAATGAACGGGGGATCGGTCTCGGATTG
>JAJTBP010000404.1 GCA_021286825.1 Marinilabiliales bacterium
CCGGTTTCCCTTCTCCTGTCTCCTGTCTCCGGTCTCCGGTCTCCGGTCTCCTGTCTCCGGTCTCCGGTCTCCTGTCTCCAGTCTCCAGTCTCCCTTCTGCTGTCTCAAAGCGTCACCCCGGTCTTGAAGATGGCGATCTCGCGGAAACCGCTCTCTTCATGCCGCAGTTTTTTGCCGCTGGCCACTTCCACCACGAAACGGATGAAATCCTCCAGGAGGGTTTCCATGGAAGGTCCTTCGAGCAACTGACCGGCATTGAAGTCGATCCAGTTTCGTTTTTTCTGATACAAGGCAGAATTGGTGGAGATTTTCATGGTGGGCACGAAACTGCCAAACGGGGTACCCCTGCCTGTGGTGAACAGGACCAGCTGGCACCCTGAGAATCCAAGGGCTGAGGTGGCCACCAGGTCATTGCCCGGCGCCGAAAGCAGATTCAATCCATTGTGCGAGATCGGTTCGGCATAGTTCAGCACATCCACAACGGTGGCATTTCCTCCTTTCTGGGTGCAACCGAGCGACTTGTCCTCCAACGTGGTAATGCCGCCCTCCTTGTTGCCCGGGGAAGGATTTTCGTAGACCGGCAGGTTGTGCCGTGCATAAAAATCGTTGATCAGGCAGACCGTCTTTTCGAAAACTTGTACATCCTTGGCCCTGGCCATCAAAAGGGTCTCTGCGCCAAACATTTCAGGCACCTCGGTCAGCACGGTGGTCCCTCCCTGCGCGATCAGAAAATCGGAAAAGGCACCCACCAAAGGATTGGCGGTGATACCCGAGAAGCCGTCCGATCCCCCGCATTTCAATCCAACCTTCAAGGCAGATAAGGGGATCGCCACCCGCTTGTCCTGCTGCATGGCGGAATAGAGTTCCTTCAATAACATCACCCCGGCTTCAATCTCATCTTCGACCTCCTGGGCTACCAGGAACTTCACACGGGAAGGATCATACGCCCCGATGATCTTTTGCAGATGGGAAACCTGGTTGTTTTCGCATCCCAATCCCAGCACCAAAACGCCTCCCGCATTGGGATGCCGAACAATCCGGGCCAACGCCTTCTGGGTGTTGAGATGATCGTCGCCCAGTTGTGAACAGCCATAGTTGTGTTTGAATACCTCAATGGCATCGACATGTTCGGGTTGTACCTCCCGCCGAAAACGATCAATGATCTGTTGGGCCTGACCGTTGACACAACCAACCGTGGGAACTACCCAAATTTCGTTGCGGATGCCTGCTTCTCCGTTGGACCGCAAATATCCGTCGAAGGTCAGGTTTCGTCTGGCAATCGTTCGATCGCTAAGCTTTTGTTCAAAAGCATAATCCAGCGTTCCGGAGAGATTGGTCTTCAAGTTGTGAACATGCACATGGCTGCCCGCTGCGATTGCTTCCGTTGCATGACCGATCGGGTACCCATACTTGAAAATGTGCTGGTCTTTTTCGAGGGATCGCAGGGCGACCTTGTGACCCACCGGGATCTCATCAGCCAATGAGAGGATTTGTCCGGCTATTTCAACCCGTTCCCCACGGGTGCCCTTTTCCAGGCAGACCGCTACGTTGTCGGCCGGATGAAGTATGATAAATTTAGACATCGACGTTATTGCATCTGTTTAGAAAATCCTTACAAAGAAAAGCATTCCCCGACCTCATCCGATCTTCATCAACGGGTTGTTTTCGCTTAACACCGCCTTCACGGCCTTTTTCATTCCCACCTGCTCAATCAGGAATAGGTAGCAGGTTACGGAAAGGGTCAGGTTGGGAACCATATTCAGATCCTGTTTCCATATCTTTTCCAGGCTCAACACCTTCCTGACCAGCAGTTCAATGGAGATCGGCCTGCCGTCGCACGCTTCCCATGCCTCCTTGTAAAAATCCAGGATCCACTGATCATCCTGCAACTTGTAGGCATGACCATTGGCTTCTCCCTTGAAGTAAGCAATCATAGCTGCCAATGAAAAGACCAGCTTTTGCGGCAACATCTGATGAGACTCATAATAGTTCAAAAGGGTTGGAAGATTCCGGGTTTCCCATTTGGACATGGCATTGAGGGCAATGCTTTGCCAGAGGTGACGAATGTAAGGATTTCGGAAACGCTCCAAAATCTTGTGAGCAAACGACTGCAGCTCTTTCTCCGTCCCGTCCAGACAGGGCAACACCTCATCATACACCAGGTCTTTCATGAAACTACCCACCTCCAGGTGTTCGAAGGCTTCGCGAACAGTCTCCAATCCGCTCAGATAGGAAACGGCATAACTCCCCGTATGGCATCCGTTCAAAACCGCTACCTTTTGCTCGCGGTACCGGGTCATGTCCTTGACAAATTTTACGTCCAATCCGGCCTTCTCAGCAGGAAACTCCTTCTGAACCCACTCCGGAGCCT
>JAJTBP010000052.1 GCA_021286825.1 Marinilabiliales bacterium
TCTTCAAAATGAAAACCCTCCCACCTTACATGTTCCATCTGTTCGGCGATGACATTGAGCCAACCCCAATCAAGGGCTTTGGAAAGGGCAACAATCAGGCTTCCGCCTCCGATGATCCACAACATGTCGAATCCGCGCAGCACATCGAGCGATTCAAGCCTGTCGGCCTTTTTCTCCGTTTGGTTTTGTTTTTGCATTGGGTTGTAACGTTAAGAATTAGTAGTAAACCTTTCAAAGATATCCAAAAAGTCAGCAAATGCCAAAACTGCCTGCGAAAAGAGAATTTACTGTCTTTTTGTCACGATTTGTGACAGCATCCACCGCTTTTCGGCCGCGTTTTCTCAAAAAACGAGGGTAGGGGCCCCTTTCTTTCGGATTGGCACAAAGATTGATCTAAGGGAATTGTCAAAACGAAAAATCGATAGAAAATATAAATAGATTAAAAGAGAATAAAATGGGAAAAATTATTGGAATTGACTTAGGAACAACCAACTCCTGTGTTGCCGTAATGGAAGGCAATGAGCCTGTTGTAATTCCCAACAGCGAAGGGAAACGTACAACCCCATCCATCGTTGCCTTTGTGGACAATGGAGAAAGGAAGGTGGGCGATCCAGCCAAAAGACAGGCCATCACCAATCCGACGAAGACCATCTACTCCATCAAGCGCTTCATGGGTGAAAGCTATAACCAGGTTGAGAGAGAAGTCGGCCGGGTGCCATTCAACGTAGCCAGGGGCGACAACAACACCCCGCGGGTGAAGATCGATGACAGATTCTACTCTCCGCAGGAAATCTCGGCTATGATTCTCCAGAAGATGAAAAAGACTGCCGAGGACTATCTGGGTCAGGAGGTAACCGAGGCCGTCATCACGGTGCCCGCTTACTTCAATGACTCCCAGCGTCAGGCAACCAAAGAGGCCGGAGAGATCGCCGGACTGAAAGTAAGACGTATCATCAACGAGCCCACCGCTGCCTCACTGGCTTACGGTCTCGACAAGATGCACAAAGACATGAAAATTGCCGTCTTCGACCTTGGCGGCGGTACCTTTGATATCTCCATCCTGGAATTGGGTGACGGCGTGTTTGAGGTCAAATCAACCGACGGTGATACCCACCTGGGTGGTGACGACTTCGACCAGGTCATCATCGACTGGCTGGCAGAGCAGTTTATCTCGGACGAAGGTCTCGATCTCCGCAAGGACCCGATGGCCCTCCAACGTCTGAAAGAGGCCGCCGAAAAAGCCAAAGTAGAACTGTCCAGCTCTACCCAGACAGAGATCAACCTGCCTTACATCATGCCGGTCAATGGTATTCCGAAACACCTCGTCAAAACACTGACAAGGGCCCAGTTCGAAAAACTGGCCGATACCTTGATCAATGCCACCATCGAGCCTTGCAACAAGGCCTTGAAGAATGCCGGATTGACGGTCAGCGACATCGATGAGGTCATCCTGGTGGGTGGATCTACCCGTATCCCGGCCATTCAGGAAAAAGTACAGAAATTCTTCGGAAAAGTACCTTCCAAAGGGGTGAACCCCGATGAGGTAGTAGCCGTAGGCGCTGCCATCCAGGGTGGGGTACTGACAGGCGAGGTAAAGGATGTGCTCTTGCTGGATGTGACACCGCTTTCCCTGGGTATCGAAACCATGGGGGGTGTCATGACCCGCTTGATCGAATCCAATACCACCATTCCGACAAGGAAATCGGAGACCTTTACCACGGCTGCCGACAACCAGCCCTCCGTCGAGATTCACGTCCTTCAGGGCGAGCGTCCGATGGCTGCCGGAAACAAGACCATCGGCAAATTCCATCTGGATGGCCTACCGCCGGCACCGCGTGGTGTACCGCAGATCGAAGTCTCCTTCGACATCGATGCCAACGGGATTCTGCATGTAACGGCCAAAGACAAGGCCACCAACAAGGAGCAGTCCATCCGTATCGAAGCATCTTCCGGATTGAGTGATGACGAAATCAAGCGCATGAAGGAAGAAGCTGCAGCCAATGCCGAATCTGACAGAGTGGCCAAAGAGCAGGTTGAAAAGCTGAACCACGCCGATTCTTTGATCTTCCAAACGGAAAAACAGCTGAAGGAGCTGGGCGACAAACTACCTGCCGACAAGAAGGCTCCGATCGAAGCCGCCCTCGGTAAGTTGAAAGAGGCCCATGGCCGGAAAGACTTCCCTGCGATGGATGCAGCAACAGAAGAGCTCAACGCCGTCTTCCAGGCCGCCTCTCAGGAGATGTACAACGCAGCCTCCAACGCACAACCAGGCGGATCCGCTGCCGGTGATCCCACCGCTCAGCAGAAGGGTCCCAAAGGCGACGGCGAAGTGACCGATGTCGATTTCGAAGAGGTAAAATAAAACTTTGCAAAATCAGGATAAGCGCTCTCAAAATTTTGAGGGCGCTTTTTTTGTCGGCCCCTAGGCGGGTCCTGAGTATGAAATGTCAAGATCAGTTGCTCTACTCCACCGGGGGTTCGAGTGGCCAAATTTGAAAAATTGGTGCGAAATCCTTATCTTACAGTCCCATTGGAAGCATCGGCCGGAATTGGCAAAGCAGTTGGCTTAGCCTTTCGGCCTCTTTCGAATTGCCTCTGCCATGATTGGAAAAGTGATCAGAATACCCTTCCGCACCATCGGTCTGCCCCTGTTGGCCTGGCTGGTCTTTTTTGCCTCCCTCTTCATCCATTGGGGGCCCTTTTTGATCGTGATGACCCTTGCCCTCGCTGGGAGCGTCCTGAGTGCCGTGTACCATGCCGAGGTGATCGCCCACCGCATCGGAGAACCCTTCGGTAGCCTGGTCCTGGCTCTTGCCGTGACCATCATCGAAGTCTCCCTGATCATCGCCATCATGGCCTCGGGAGGGGAGAAGGCTACCGTCCTGGCACGCGACACCGTTTTTGCTGCCGTGATGATCATCCTCAATGGCATGATCGGCCTCTCCATACTGGCCGGCAGCCTTCGGTTCAAAGTGCAGATTTACCGGCTGCAGGGCATCAACTCCGCCCTGACCATCCTTGTGGCCATCTCGGTCCTGACCCTGATCCTTCCCAATTTTACAGCATCGGTTCCCGGACCGTTCTACAGCAGAGATCAGCTGATCTTTGTTTCCCTCGTGACCCTGGTCCTTTATGGAACTTTCCTGTTGGTGCAAAACATCCGGCACCGGGAATATTTCGTTGCCGAAGCGTCAGAAGATCATCCGGTCGATCCCCCCGATAAAAAGACCGCCTGGATCAGCACCTTCATGCTGTTGGTTTGCCTTGGATCGGTGGTCATGCTAGCCGAACATCTGGCACCGGATCTCGAGAAATGGGTCCTCTCGGTCGGTGCTCCGGTTTCGTTGGTTGGCGTCATCATCGCCTGCCTCATCCTTATGCCGGAGGGTCTCTCCGCTGTAAAGAGCGCAAGACGCAACCATCTTCAGAAGAGCCTTAACCTGTCGCTTGGATCTGCCCTGGCCAGCATCGGACTTACCATTCCTGCCGTGGCCCTGATCTCCGTCTTTACGGGAATGCCCCTGACACTCGGCATCGATGCAAAATCCATGGTGCTCTTCCTCCTTTCACTCTTTGTCATCGTGCTCTCCCTGAGTACGGGCAAAAGTACCATCCTGCAGGGAGTCGTGCTGCTGGTCATCTTCTCCGTCTATCTTTTTATCACCATTATTCCCTAACGGGGGATCGGTTAGCGAAAGATTTCCCTTTCCCTGCATCAGATCAACGATTAAACAATAAATTTGACTCATCAAATTTGATTTTATATGAGACATCTCTTCTTGCTGTTTGGGGCTCTGCTCATGCTCGTGACCGGTGTTTTGGGCCAGAGCGCCTGGAAATCTCCGGATTACCAACCTATGACCTATGAAAAGCTGCTGGTCATCGCCAAGATTCAGGACGATCTGCTGAAACGTCAGTTGGAGGACCAGACGGTGCGGGAACTGGGGGAAAACGGCATCCGGGCGATCCCTTCCTATGCCAATCTAAAGGATTCAGACGAGGTCTCGGATGAAGCCTGGACCACGTTTATCCAGAGATCGGGCATTGACGCGACCCTCATCTTCACGGTGACGGCCCAGGATTCTCAGGTCATGAATGGCCCTTCTACCGGAGTTCATGTAGGTGTCCCGGTCCATCTGGGCAGGTGGAGCGTCGTTTTGGGTGGAAACATCCCGATTACCGGAAGCGTTCATACGGTGAATCGCATCACCTTGAATGCAAATTTTTTCCCCAAAGCCACTGCCAATTCGGTCTGGATCTACCAAACTACCGGCAAAGAGAAGGACAATAAGGAAGCCATGGCGAGGGCCTTTGCCAGAAAGACGGTGAAGGAGATGCTCAAGGCTCAGATTTGTCTGCCTCCTGCTGCCAAACCCAATGATCAACAGAAATAATACAGATGAAGGATGAATGATTTGCTATCGGCCATCTCTGCCCTGATCAGTTACATCAGCATTGCCATCATCTGCTATGGTGCGACGATCGGACTGTTTCGCTTTTTCATCAACGAATTTTCCCGTCTTACCGGCAGATTCTCGCTCAACCAGACGGTACAGATCAAAATTGAGGTAGGCTACTATCTTTTGTTGGGTCTGGAGTTTTTGATCGCCTCCGACATCATCGAAACCATTGTCAATCCCTCCTTCCAGGATTTGGGTATCCTGGCAGGTACTGTTGCGATTCGCACCGGACTCTCCTTTTTCCTGGACCGGGAGATCGAAAAAAAGGGATCCCGGGATTGAGATGCGCTGCAATCAATTTTTGGTTATCATTGTATGACCTTTCCGTTCAGGTGGTCCAACGGTTCTTGTAAACGATCCAAAAGTCTCCGACCCATGAGAAAACCGGTTTTGGTGGTTTTGCTCTCTCTTTTCTTTCAGATGACCGGCTTTGCCCAGGTGCGAACACTGGACGATTTCATCCGGCTGGCCTTGTCCCATTCACCATTGTTGAAAGATTACCAGTGGAGATTGGCCTCGAACCGAATCGACAGCCTACGGTTGCGTGCCGGACTCGCCCCGCAGGTCAATGCGGTCAGCAACGACAGTTATGCCCCCATGTTGAGGGGAATCGGGCAGGACGATGCCATTACCAATGGTGCCAACCTTTATGCCGCCATCTCGGTCAGCAAAGAAATCGTCGGCCGCAAAAACCTGCAGAACCAGCTCCTGGCCATCGAGAACCAAAAGCAATCCATTCTCAACCCGATCCAGGTGACGGAGCAGGAGTTGAAAAAAAATGTCACGGACCAATACATCTCAGTATTCGGCTTGCAGCGGGCGGTGGAATTTTCCATGGCAGAGCTGGAAATCCTTCAAAAAGAGGAGCGGATGGTCAAACAGATGACCCTTTCCGGAACCTATAAACAGACGGATTACCTCACCTTCAGGGTCCAAATGCTGCAACAGGAGATGCTGATTCAGCAACTCCACAGCCGCTACAAGACAGCCTACCGCAACCTCAATTACCTTTGCGGTGTGGCCGATACAACCACTGCTGCGGTAGGCGATCCGAAATTGATTTTGGAAAAACTGCCGGAATTGCAGCGATCCGTTTTTTATCATCAGTTTCTGACCGACAGTCTCTCGCTGGCCATTCAAAACCGGCAGGTCGACTACAATTACCACCCGAAGCTATCCGTGTTTGGCGACCTGGGCATCAACTCCTCACTCGCCGTGCAGCCCATGAAGAATTTTGGTCCCAACATCGGACTCAATCTCTCCATTCCACTGTACGACGGGCATCAGCGCAAAATGCAGCACGACCAGTTGGCCCTTGCCGAAGAGACCCGAAAGGCCTACCGTGATTTTTTTGCGGTACAATACAATCAGCAGATCAGTACGCTCATGCTCCAGTTGCAGGACAACCTCCGACTGATCGAGCGTGTCAACAAACAGGTAAGTTATTCCGCCGCACTGGTAGAGGCCAACAGGAAATTGCTGGAAAATGGTCAGGTGAGCATAACGGATTATCTCCTGGCCCTTACGAATCTTCTGTCCATAAAAAATCAATTGATAGACAACGAAATAGAAAAATACCAACTGATCAGTCAGCTCAATTACTGGAGCAGGGAATCGAAATGACATTGGGTCCCTTTCTGCATTGTGCCGGCTAGCGGTTGGCTCTCCAGACCGTCCATGAAAATACAGGTTCGCATGAAAAAAAGATGGTTTATCGGCTTCGCCCTGCTCATTTCCCTGACTGCCTGTCATTCAGGGAGCAGCCCTTCCAATGAGACACAACCGGAAGGCAAGACCCCCGTTACCGTTTGCCATGTCAAAATCGGATCGCTTAGCGAAAGTGTGGTTTTGAATGCGACTTCCCAGTTTTTGCTGAAGAGCGCTGTCAAGGCTGTCGCCAACGGCTATTTGTCGGAGGTGCATGTCCGCCTGGGTCAGCAGGTCAGCAAGGGTGATCGGATGTTTCTTCTGCAATCCAAAGAGGCGAAAAGCTTGGGTAACGCAGTAGGCAAGATGGATTCACTTTTCAGATACGACGGTAAAATCAGCGTCAACGCTCCTGGCAACGGCTACATCCTGCAACTGGCTTATCGGGAAGGGGATTATGTGCAGGATGGGGAGACATTGGTCACCATCGGAGACCGACACAGCCTGGTTTTTTTGCTGGAGCTGCCTTACGAACTGAAACCCTACCTGCCTGCCAACCGGGTGGTGACACTGGATTTGCCTGATGGGACACAAATGAAAGGGGAGGTGACTTCACCCATTCCGGTGGTCGATCCGGTCTCTCAGTCCCAGAGCTACATCATCAGAGTCGCCGGGAACCACGATATCCCTGAAAATCTGATTGCCAAGGTCAGTTTCCTGAAGGAGGTGCGTAGTCAGGCGATGATCCTTCCGAAAGAGGCGATCCTCACCAATGAAATTCAAAGCCGTTTCTGGCTGATGAAGATGATCAACGATTCCACGGCTGTCAGTGTCGCCTTACAGAAGGGGATCGAATCGGGCGACAGTGTCGAAATCCTCTCTCCCGACATCCGACCCGAGGATCGGGTATTGCTGACAGGGAACTACGGATTGCCGGATACTGCCAAAGTGGCCATCGAAAAAGAATAAACGATGAAGAGTTTCTTCACTTCGCACAGAAAGGCCCTCTCGGTGGTGATTGCCGTCATTCTCCTGGGCGGGACTTTGTCCTATTCCTTGTTGCAGACTTCGCTCTTTCCTGAAATCACCTTCCCCAAGATCAAGATCATCGCGGATGCGGGTCAGCAACCGGTCGACCAGATGATGATGACGGTCACCCGTCCCCTGGAGATGGCAATCAAAAAGGTGCCCGACCTGAAGGTAATCCGTAGCAGTACCAGCAGGGGCTCCTGTGAGATCTCCGCTTTTATGGACTGGAAAGCCGACATCAACCTGAGCCAGCAAAGGATCGAATCCAAGATCAGCGAGATCCGCGGTGACCTACCGGCAGAGCTCTCCATTCAGGTAGAACGGATGAATCCCTCCATTCTTCCGGTCATCGGGTATACCCTCGAAGGGAAAGGGCGATCCCCGATCGAATTGAAATACCTGGCCAACTATACCATCAAACCCTTTCTTTCTCAGGTAGATGGGGTGTCCGAGGTTCGGATCATCGGGGGAAAGGAAAAAGAATATTGGGTGGAACTGAACATTTCGAGGATCAGTGCACTCGGTTTAACTCCGGAGATCATCCGCAATACACTGAATGAGACAGGTTTTGTGCGCTCCAATGGTTACCTGAATGATTACCGGTTGCTCTATCTGACCATCACCGATGCCTTGGGCCGAAACAAAAAAGAGCTGGAGGAGCTGGTGGTCAGCAACACGGGAAAGCGGGTCGTTCGCATGAAGGACATCGCTACCGTCGAGATACGGGAGGCTAAGGAATACATCAAAATCAACGCCAACGGGAAGGAGAACGTGCTGATTGCCGTGATCAAACAACCCAACGCCAACCTGATCGAACTGACCGACCAGATGCGGAAGAAACTGGACGACCTGCGATCCGCCTTACCTTCCGATATCGTGATCAAACCCTATTATGAGCAGGCGGATTTCGTCCACGACTCCATCCGTAGTGTCACCGACGCCCTTTGGATCGGCTTGATACTCGCCATCGTGGTGGCCATTCTCTTCCTGCGATCCCTGCGCGCCAGCCTCACCATCCTGCTGACGATTCCAGTGACCATCTGCCTGTCGCTCATTGTCCTCTATGCGATGGGACAGACCCTCAACATCATGACGCTCGGAGCGATCGCCGCCTCTGTCGGACTCATCATCGATGATGCCATCGTGGTGGTGGAACAGATTCAACGGACCCACGAAGAACATCCGTTTGAGAAAACCGCTTCGCTGGTGCAGCATGCGATACGCTTCCTCTATCCGGCCATGGTGGGATCCACCCTGAGCACTGCTGTGATTTTCCTTCCTTTTCTCCTGATGACGGGAGTGGCAGGAGCCTATTTCAAGGTCATGACCAATGCGATGATCATCACCCTGGTCAGCTCCTTCTTCGTTACCTGGCTGTTGCTGCCGGTCATCTACCTGCTGCTCTACAGACTGGAGCCGAAAAGGAAATCCACTCATTCGGAGCATGTCCATTCTCCCAATGGTAGACCCTGGATCGCCTACTTCATTCACCGTCCTGTCTACAGCTTGTCACTGATTGTCCTGCTCTTCCTTTCCGTCGTCTACGTCTTGCCCAGACTCGATACCGGTTTTCTGCCGGAGATGGACGAGGGGAGCATCGTCCTCGATTACAGATCCCCATCCGGCACCTCCCTCGACGAGACAGACCGGATGCTTCGCCAGGTAGAAAAAATCATCGTGGCTGTTCCCGAAGTGGCCACCTATTCGCGCCGGACAGGTACCGAAATGGGGTTTTTCATTACCGAACCGAACAAGGGTGATTACCTGATCCAGCTGAAGAAGGAGCGCTCCAGAACCACCGAAGAGGTGATCGATGACATACGTAACCGGGTGGAGGCGACCCAGCCTGCCCTACGGATTGATTTTGGTCAAGTGATCGGCGACATGCTCGGAGATCTGATGGAGTCGGTCAAGCCGATCGAAGTGAAGATCTTTGGCAGCGACCGGAAACTTCTGGAAGAGACGTCCATCAAAATTGCCAGCCTGATCGGTAAAATTGACGGTGTGGAAGATGTATCCGACGGGATCATCGCCGCCGGCCCCTATGTCAATGTCTTGCCCGACAATGCCAAACTTTCCCAGTTCGGGATCACCTCGGCCAATCTTCAGTACCAGTTGCAGACTGCACTGGAGGGCAATGTGGTCGGTAACATCCAGGACCGCGAGCAGTTTACCAACATCAGGCTGTTGTATCCTGGCAACAAGACGATGGATGTCCAGGACATTAAAAATCTTCAGATCTCCATGCCCAACGGCAAGCTGAAGCCCATCGGTCAATTGGCAGCGGTTCACCTCATCGAGGGAGATGCCGAGATCAACAGGGAAAACCTGCAGAACATGGGAGTGGTCACAGCCCGGTTGAATGGACGCGACCTGGGAAATACCATGGCCGAAATTCAGAAGACCGTGAACACGGCCATCCGTTTGCCGCAGGGTTACACCCTCGTCTATGGCGGTGCCTTTGCCGAGCAGCAACAATCCTTCCGGGAGTTGCTCATCATCTTGCTGACGGCCATTTTGCTGGTCTTCTGCATCATCCTCTCCCTTTTCAGGGAATTCCGGATAGCCCTGACCATACTGTTGGTGGCTGTCCTCGGACTCTCCGGGAGTTTACTGGCGCTCTTCCTCACCGGGACACCGCTCAATGTGGGAAGCTACACCGGATTGATCATGATCGTAGGCATCATCGGTGAGAATGCCATCTTCACCTTCCTTCAATTCCGCGAAGCCCGAATGACCAGGAATGTGGATGAATCGATCGTCTATGCCATCTCGACAAGGTTGAGACCCAAACTGATGACGGCCCTGGGTGCAATATTTGCCCTGATGCCCATTGCCCTGGGATTGGGTGCGGGCGCTCAGATGCATCAGCCATTGGCCATTGCCATCATTGGCGGATTCATCATTGCCCTGCCCTTGTTATTGATTGTCCTGCCCACTTTGATCCGGATATTCTACGCACACAGTCAAGGACATCCGGGAATGTTTGATGAGGATTGAGCAACTGCCGGGCCGAAGGAAAATGGGGACTATCCCGGGGAAGGTGGAAATTTTGACATTTCCCTGTCACCTCTCCCTGGCGACGGAATTGATGGATCGGTATCCGATCAGTCGGTCGTATCGACTGCCAAATCCCTTGTAGTAGACGAAGATCCGGTAATCATTTTCCGTCAGGACATGGCTCCCTTCAAGGAAACCGGCATCGATGGTGCCATCCCCTTTCTGCAGGACATACTGGTAGTCATAAAATCCCTGTTTCAATAGCAGAACTCCTTCATAAATACCGGTCGATGGTTCATATTTCATCCGGTTGATGTCGGCACATTGCCAACCTGTCAGTGCTCCAAAGAGGTAGATCTGGTCGTTTGTTACCTTGTCGGGCGGTTGAAGGGTGAAGTGAACGAATACATAATCTGATTCCAGATCGGCATTGGCGGCCCTGTCATTCTTCACCAGATATTGACCATTGAGATCTTTTTTGGTTAGATAGACCTCTTTCTGCAGCGAGTAATCCTTTTCCAGATAAAGGTGATAATAGGGATCCCTGAATTCTATGGATTTTACACCCACTCCGTTGACCTGTAGGTTTTTTGCATCAAAATTCCGGAATTCATTTCCGGCCTTCCAGGGATGGTCGGTTGTCTCATAGATCAGTTGGTTCTGGCGGATAAAAGTGGGGTGCATTCCAGCCATCCGATTGTCCCATCGGCCATTTTGCATGACGACAGTGTAGATTTCATTGAGGGGATCGGAAAGCGGAAGTTCCGGAAAATTGAGGGAAAAGGAAAGTTGCTGGCTCTCTCCGTTGAAACCCTCAAAGGTGGCCTTCTGAGCCGCTCCGGCAATCAAAGCCACCCGCTCCGAAAGAAAGAATGGCCTGATCAACACCGGTTGTTCCCGGTGTCCCTCCTCCCAGATTTTGAGTAGGTAGTTTCCGGAGACCTTAAACCCCACCTCGTCATTCGGAAGTACCAACCGATAATTGACATAAGGTATCGTGGTGTTGACAGATGTGGCATAGTCATTCAGGGAATTTTCAGGAAATCCTTCCAGAAACTCGGGCAGGGCAAGTCTCGAGGGGGTCCAGTCGGCATTGCAGTGGGTGATGGAATACCTGTAGCTCCGCGTGGTTCCGGAAAGTTCATCGAAACTAAGGATGATCCTGCGGGAGCTACCCATCTCCAGCACTGGAAGGGAAAACTCCCAACCCTCCGTATAAAACTGGACGGTATGGAGGTGGGGATCGGTGTATGCCGGGGAGCTATTTCCTGCCGTCGTCTGGCCCAGAAGCGGCGAGTGTCCTCCGATGAGTAAAAGGATGGCGGCAAAAATGAGGGATCGGATCACGAATGGTTTACTTTA
This sequence comes from Marinilabiliales bacterium, assembly GCA_021286825.1. GTDB lineage: Bacteria > Bacteroidota > Bacteroidia > Bacteroidales > Prolixibacteraceae > CAINVV01. Next base: position 11,499 of record JAJTBP010000052.1, read on the forward strand.
CTGGATTTCGGAACGGCTCCTTCTGTCACAGGGGTCGTCTGGCGGTCCAACCAAATATAGTGAGTTTTTCCATGTACGCCGAACTTTTGTCTACCTTTGACAAAACACTGCATGCGATGAAAAGCTGGATACTTCTATTGTCGTGGGTGCTGACAGCAAATGTTCTGTCTGCCCAGGTCAGGGATAACATGACGGATGGCTCAGGCCGGAAACAGGGTCATTGGACCGCAAAATATCCCGGTGGGTCTCCCCGGTACGAAGGAAATTTTACCGATGACCAGCCTACCGGTATCTGGAAGCGTTACCACGAAAACGGTAAGGTGAAGGCCGTGATGACCTACGGTAAAGATGGCCGGTGCTTCGCAGAACTTTTTGATGAGGATGGCCAGTTGTATGCCAAGGGTGTTTTTGAAGGAACGGTGCGCGACAGTACCTGGAATTTTTATTCCGGTGACAAAGTGGTACAGAAGCAGGAGTACAGCCACGGCAAGAAAGAGGGAAAAGGGTTGGGATTCAGCGATCAGGGTGCCGTAATCTGGGAAAAGCAATGGAAAAATGATCAGCTGGACGGGAAAAGCTCCGAATATTATCCGGATGGAAAAACCAGAAATGAAATCTGGTTTGCTGCAGGCAAAAGAGAGGGAAAGGCACAATTTTTTGATGAATCCGGACAGCTGACCACAAAAGGAAGCTACAAGGATGACTTATCGGATGGGGAATGGACCATCTTCGACAAATCCGGAAAGGTTGCCTATCAGCTATCATACAGGAATGGCAATTTGCTCAACAAAGGTTCCCTGGATTCCCTTCAGATGAAGAATTTCAAGCAATACGATCGGGTAAAAGGGCACATTCCCGAACCCAAAGTCTCGGAATCAGGTTTCCCGGAAAACCGGTAAGTTTTTTCAGATGGAAGGCGGTCCCTACTTTGTTCGGATCAAAGAGGGATCTCCATCTCCTTGTATGGAACCAGTTGCACTGGGCCCAAAAGTCCGGCGGCCGGCAACGGTCCAAATCCAAACTCCCTGGGCTGTCCGGTTGACTTATCCCCGCTACCGTATTGAGCCACCATGTCATCCGGAACCGGTTTGGGTTCGCGCATGGCGGCGATGCGGTTGATCAGGGTATTGGTAACCTCTATCTCCAGATGGTTTCGACCTTTCTTCAACGCCTGTGTTACATCGGGTGATTGACCCCGCATCCAAAGGGTAGCCACCTCTTTCCCATTGATCTTCACCAGGGCGACATTGCCAACCCTGCCAGGATCGAGGTAAAGTCGTAGGCCGGGGGAGAGGTATTCTTCCGGCAGATCAAAATCCAATGCATAATGACCGGTGCCACTGAATTGTCTGGTTGAATCCTTGTCACTCCAGGAGAAGAGGTTGTCCGTGAGGGTCTTGTACCCGGGAAAATCATCTCCTTTCAATTCCAGTTGCCATTTGCCTGAAATGGAAAATATCCCTGGAAGACCCTTCACTTGTGTTTCATAAACTTTCGAGCCGGAACCTCGCTGAAGGGTGGTCTGAAAAGTTCCATTTGCAGCGGCCAGGACCCGGAGTTTCCGGTTGTCCAGCGAGAGGATCTGTGGGAACATGGTTTTTGTCACATGGAGTTCCGTCTGGCCTTCGGTAAATTCAAAGAAGGTCGACTCATACGGAGCCAAACGCACAGGGAGGGTGATGCCATCGGGATCGGTTTCGAATGCAAGGACCGCTTCCGTTGTTCCGTTGTAAGGGTTCCATCGCCGGATGATCTGATGGTGGGTCCTGAAAGTGACAGGCATATTGCATGCACGGTCCTGGATATTGGCAACAAAATAGAGATCTTTGGTTCCTATTTTTCGATGCAGATAGGTTAGTCCCTCATTTTTTCGCATCCCTTCCTTCGCAAAGGGAATACCCAAATCCGGTGCAATACGGTTGCGCAGAATTTTCAAAAAGGGATCAAAGGCACTGCTCTGTTTGTTCCACCAAATGGTCCGGTCGAGGACGTTGTTGATTCGGTAAACCTTGCCTTGACCATAGGCAATCCCTTTGGCCGGATCTGTCCTTGCCTCCCTGATGCCGTACAGATTGGCTGGATTGGCCTCATTTGCGGATTTTTCTCCGAAGAGTTCTCCTGCCAGCTTTCGTACCCCGGCATCACCCTGGTCGCCGTCGCGGAGGCCGGTGGATTTTTCTGGAATCCTTTCCAGAAAAATCAGGGTACCGCCCGATCGGGCATAATTTGCCATGCATTGGAGGGTTTTTAGCGGAAGCGTCTCCACGTTGGGGACGATCAGCATCTTGTACCGCATCAGCCCCGCCAACAGTTCCCCGTTCTCAACCGATGAGTGGTTCTGGAGGATGTCGTCATTGACCAGGTCATAATCATATCCATTCGAAACAATCAAGCCTCCCAGTTCGCCCCATTCAAATTCACGGGTCCATTTCCTCGGGTTGATGGCATTGATGGCCCATTGGTTGGCTAACGGAGAATAGAGCGCAATGTCGGCGCAAAACGATCCCTGCCTAAGCAGGTAAGAACAGCGCGCAATGTATTGGGCAAGGTTGGGGTAATGTTTCCACCAGATGTTCTGTGGCTGGATGTAGGCGGCAAATGGAATGGAGCGGGAAGGGGAGACCTCCTGCTCTGGAAGAAAATTGAAGCCGTGGTTGTAGAACTTTGTCGCACCGGACAAAAGGTATCCGTCGCTGGCAATCTTCAGTTCCTCCATTGTTTCCCGGTATCGTTCCCAGTGAATGAAGGTATAAGCTTCGGTAGAGACCACCTCCCGGCCATAGAGATGTGCGCCGGATGATACATATTTCTTGGGTCCGATCCGTGTGTCAAACCAATCTGCCTGGTCCTTCTCACCGGCCGTGATTTCCATTTCGGGGATGTGCGCCTTGCCAGCCGATTCTATGTTGTCACTATTGAATCCATAGGTCTGGATCCGTCCTTTGATCTGGTGCGCATCACACCATCCCAGGAAAGTGTCATAAAAGGCATTCAGTCCCGTTGTGTGCAGAAACTCGTTGACATCGTACCGGATCCGGGCACTCTTATCCCCCATATCATACCAGACGGCAGGCAGACAGGGTATCAGGTCATAGCCGTAGCGCTTTTGAAAATCTTCGAAAAGCCCGGTCGACCAGTTGAGACCGCTGGCCAGATTGGGCAATTCAAAGCTGTCGACGAAGAGAGACTCGACCGTTTTGCCGAATTCATCTCCCACTGCGGCATAAAATTGGTTGCCAAGGAAATCGCAGTAATGTGCCATCGCCTTTTTGTTGAAATGGTCCACTGCGTTGCCAAGGCCATTCTTCTTGAGCCAAAAGGCCATCAGTTTCCAGTTGCCTTTGGGTACTTCCCATCGGATCTGGTTGTTGTGAACCGTCTGGGTCAGATTGATCAGGGTCTCTTCCTTCAATCTTCCCGTTGGAGCGATCTCGGCAGCCAGGACGGCAATCAGTGTCTCATCTCCATCCAAGGCAGGTTTGTATACTTCCCAGGATCGCTTGGTCTTGGTCAGCTTGTCGGGCAATTTTCCCTGAAAGAGGAGCGGGCCGGAGAGATCTGCATAGGTAGGCACAAGGTCCTTGCTTTTCTCCTCTTCGGGGACAAACGCTCCGCCGATGATCCATCCCGGACCGCCAAAATTGAGGGAAACCTCCATGTCGAGACGTTTGGCCTCCTTTACCGTGTGCCGGATGAGTTCCATGTATCCGTCGGAGAGATAGGGCTGATTCCCCTTCTCGTAATAGGATTCCATGGTGATCTGCTCCACACCCCGGATGCCATGGCTTCGCATCTGCTCCAACTCCCGGGTGATCTCCTCCTTGCTTCCGGCATTGCCGGGCCACCACCAGCGGGTGTGCGGCCAACAATCTTTGGGCGGATTGACGAATTGCGAGTCAATGGGGGATACGCCTTTTTGCGACAGGACAGGCTGACCGGATGACAGCAGCGCCAACAGACAGCCGGCCATCAGAATGGGGATCCGTAACATAGTAGTAAGTTTGAGCTTAAAGATAAGGCTAACTTTCCGAAGCGAATGCCACCAATGGAGGTTTTTTCAGCAGGTAAGACTGCCAGATAGAGGATTAAGGGCCGTGATTCGGGAATCAGGGATGATGTGGATCCGGATTTTTCCCGGTGGGATGGGATGGCAAGGT
>JAJTBP010000405.1 GCA_021286825.1 Marinilabiliales bacterium
AGGCCGGACTGGATTCGATCGAATTCAAACTGACCCATGATCAGATCCTGAAACTGGGAGCATCCCCTTCCATCGACTTTGCCATTTCCCTTTTTCAACCCGACAAGGGGAAGGTGATTGCCAGTGTGCTGAAGAGTTCTCAGTTGTCGATAAAAATTGCGCTCAGGGCTCCGGTTAACCTGGCAAAGCAATGATCATGAAGAGACACCACTTTCAGATCCTTCTGCTGTTGATCCTTCTCGCCCCCTTTGGCAGGTTGGAGGCGCAACCGGACATCTTCTATTTTCTAAAGGGAGTTCCCCAGACCAAAGACCTCAATCCTGCCAGACCCGGACTGGAAAAGGGATTCTATCTGGGGTTGCCGCTCTTCTCGAAATTGGATCTTTCCGTCAACACCAACCATTGGAGCTACAGTGACCTGATTCACAGGGGAAGTGGCATTCAGGCAGACTCCATGGTGTGGGACTTTCCCCGGTTTCTGTCGGTCATTGGCCGGAAGAACTTTCTCATGGAGTCGGCCGCATTGACCCTGTTGGAGTTTGGTTGGAAAAACGAGGATGATTTTTACGGCTTTTCCTGGTCAGAAAAAGAATATGCCGAGGCATTCTTCACAAAGGATTTGGCCAATCTGATCTATTATGGCAACAACCCATTGCTGGGAAGTAACTTCCATTCCGGATACTTTGGGGTAAGCGGACAACACTACCGGGAGCTGGCCTTCAATTTTTCCCGAAAGCTTGACAAAAAATACAGCTTTGGCTTCACCGCAAAATTGCTGTTTGGAATGTCCTCGATCAGAAGTTCCGGAATCAATGCGGTGGCGGGACTGCCGGCTTCTGGCGATTACATTGATTTGAATGCCTCCGGCAGTCTGATGATCTCTGCGCCGGTGGATGTGCAGGTCCATACGGTCCGGGGTTACAGATTCGGGGCCGTCAGCAGGTTCGATGCCAACAGCTATTTTACCAATTTTGGCAATCCCGGTTTTGCCGCCGATCTGGGGATGACCGACCGTATCAACAAAAAGCTGGAGCTGTCTGCCAGCCTCATCGATCTGGGAATTATCACCTATTCGAACGATGTGAGTGCTTTTGTAGAGAACGGACATTACCATTATACGGGGATCCCCCTGATTGACCCAACGGGTGCAGCTCCCACCGCAACCAACATCCGGCCACTCGTCACCAGTCTGCGGGATAGTCTGGCCGCTGCCTTTGCTCCCGATTCGACAAAAAAATCCTTCTCCGCCTTGCTTCCGGCAAAGATCTACCTGGCGGCTGATTACAAATGGACAGACAAGGTAAACCTGGGGGCTCTGGCCCGGGTCCGGATCTACAACAACCAGATCCATACCTCCTACACCGCTTCCTTGAATGCCGCCCTGTCCAAAAAGTTCAGTCTGTCAGCAGGTTATTCCTGGATTGAATCCTCTTATGACAATCTTGGTCTGGCTGCTGCCTGGAGGTGGGGCCTATTCCAGTTTTATGCCGCCTCCGACAACCTCCTCTCCTTCTACCATCCTTCTGCTGCCTCCAATATGAACCTTCGCTTCGGGATCAACTTGATATTTAACGAAGTTGCCCGACCACGAAAAGGTGTGTTTAACAGAAATGCGGTTCAGTATACCCCCGGATGTCCCTTTCTGAAGGATTGAACACCGATATTTTTATTACTTTTGTCGGTTGTTGTTAAGTTTTTCCAGTATGCTATTCATCTTGCTGAACATCGGGACGCTGATCGATACGATTTTTATCCTGTTGTTAGTCTATTACGGACTGAGGATCTTCTTTCGTTATTTCGGCCCGAGGGTTGTGGAAAGTGCGGCTGACAAAATCTACCGTGACATGAAAGCTCAGGAAGAGGCCAGACGTCCCAGAAGTTCCGGTACTTCCGGGCAGGTGACCGTGGAAAGACAGGATCAGCGCAACAAGGTGTATCGCAAGACCGATGGCGAATACGTCGATTTTGAAGAGGTGAAATAATCAGGGATCGTTGGGGGTGAAGTCGCCCGTCCGATATCCTTTCGTAATAGATTAGAATTTTATGAATCAGGAAGATCTGTTTAAAAAATTGATTGCCCATAGCAAAGAATACGGGTTTATTTTTCCATCCAGCGAAATCTACGATGGTCTGGGCGCTGTTTATGACTATGGCCAGAATGGCGTTGAACTGAAGAACAATATCAAGAAATACTGGTGGGATTCCATGGTCCTGCTGAATGAGCATGTGGTGGGCATTGATTCGGCCATCTTCATGCATCCCACCATTTGGAAAGCCTCGGGCCATGTGGATGCATTCAACGATCCGCTGATTGACAACAAGGATTCCAAGAAAAGATACCGTGCCGATGTCCTG
>JAJTBP010000406.1 GCA_021286825.1 Marinilabiliales bacterium
GTTTCAATCCGGAATTTGAGGCACCTAGCCATACTGTTACTCCAGCACCCGCTGAACAGATCAAAAAAGAAGATACGATTCGTCAGTCAAATGTGGGCAATCCCTCAAAAGAGTCTCAATCCACTGTTTCAGAAAAAACGGCAGATAAACCGTCGAAGCATCCCAAAACCATTGAACGACCTACATCCGAAAGTAAGGCAAAGACTGATGAATCTTCCATGGTGGTTTATGCCATACAGATTGGCGTTTTCTCAAGAAAATTGAAAGAAGGATCTGCCGCATTCAAAGGCATCTCCCCCATACGTGAGCTGGTGTCCAATGGGCATTACAAATATTTTTGCTTTGAGTCGGGATCATTCCAGACGACCAAAGAAAATTTCAAAAAGATCGCCGGAATCTTTCCCGATGCTTTCATCGTATCCATTGACGGGGAAAAGGTGAAAATGGTTTGGGAGAACAAACGATCTAAGAAATAAGGGGGATCGACAATTGGTCAAGGCTTTTTACGGACCAAAGGAAGGTGTGTTAAAATGATAACATTTCAGTCGGTTGAAGAAGAATTCCTTAACTTTGTTATGGTTCAGACCTTGGCAACCTGCTTCTTTGAAGCTCTATTTGTTCCGGAACATTTATCCTAAAACATACATCCAGTGAAAATCACCAAGACATCAAAAATAGGTATCGTACTGATAATATGTCTTTTAATTCTGGTTTGGGGGATTAATTTCCTCAAAGGCAGGGATATTTTCAGGACAGAGAATGTGTACATTGCCCGCTATAAGAATGTCGGCGGACTGGAAGTCTCCACCAATGTCCAGCTCAATGGACTTAAAATCGGATACGTTCGCGAAATTTACTTCGCTGAAGATTATTCAGGGGATCTAATCGTCAAAATTGCGGTCTTCAATAAGTTTCCCCTCCCGGTTGGGACGACAGCTGAGATTGCCAACAATGACCTGCTTGGATCAAAGGTTGTAAAGCTATCGTTGGGAAAGTCCATGCAGTTTTATCGCAACAACGACTCCATCCGTACGAAAATTGAATCTGATCTGATGAGCCAGGTAACTGAACAAATTGCACCCATCAAGGCCAAAGCAGAGAGATTGATTGTTTCACTTGATTCGATTGTGTCAGGAGTCTCCATTCTCATGAACAGTGAGACACGTAAAAACCTTAGCCGTAGTTTCGAACAGATCAGCAAGACCATGGAGAATCTGGAAAAAATCTCCAGTGACCTGGCCCTTGTCATTGGGACCCAAAAAACCAATCTATCTGCCAGTATTGTGAATGTGAAAGACTTAACGGAAAATATCAACAAAGATGCAGCCTCACTCGGGAAGATATTGTCCAAAGTGTCAGCCGTCAGTGACTCCATCAACCCATCTGAAATCACCTCTACGCTCGCACATCTCAACCATTCGGTGAAAGGTCTGGAGACCTTACTGGACAAGGTAAACAGTTCCTCAGGAACAGCCGGAAAATTGTTGACGGATTCAACACTCTACTTCGAATTAAGCGAAGCAAGCCAGAATCTGAATGGTCTCCTGGCGGATATCAAAAGGAATCCACATAGGTATTTAAAGTTCAGTGCAATTGATTTTGGAAAGGAGGTTTATTTGGCCCCCAAAGTCACTTATCATACGGTTGGAAATATTGACTTTAAAGTTTTTTTGTTCCATTCAGACAAACAATTTCCAATAGATTCACCTGTATTTCAGGACATTAGAAACATATCTGAGGTAAAAGACCGGTCGGGGTTCTCCTATTTTGCCGGGGAGGATAAATCGTATGAAAAAATTAGAATCATTCTAAATAATGTGCAACTCTCTTTTCCTCAGGCCTCTTTAAAAGCGTTCCAGGAAGGGAAAGAGATTTCTCTCAAAAAAGCACTAAAAATTTGCTCCATGTGATTTTTAGTTTAGCTTTTTTAACTAATTTAACCCAACGAAAGAAGGCAACTTTTTTCGATTCTCTGGCTGCCGCATGAGAATTCGAACATCGAAAATTTTTTAGGGTAGAGTATTTGGAAGTATCAATCTATCAACGTCTTGCCCCTAATTGTCTTCTATCTTACTGATTATCAGATTGTTATAAATTTTGTATTTTTATTAAACTGATTAATACGCATTTAGGAAATGGACGATTTTTCAATGATGAAGAGCGAGTGATCTTTTTTCCAAAGCGATATTTTGAGTATAGTTTGATTGGATTGTAACTTTTTTTACCGAAGCCTAAATGGAGAGAGATCACGTATCAATATGGGAGGGTTGTCTGAGAATTATCAAGGACAATGTTCCAAATATCAGTTACAGGACCTGGTTTGAACCCATTGTTCCCCTGAAATTGGAGAACAA
>JAJTBP010000407.1 GCA_021286825.1 Marinilabiliales bacterium
ACGGTCAGTTCCAAAGCGGTGGAGGTACCTGGGAAGTTCCTGAGACGCGATTTCTACCTTAACGGCAAACGGATTCAACTCACCGGAGGTGCATGGGTTCCCGATTTTCTGCTCAACAGGGACTCGGCAAGATATGAGGCGGAACTCCGCTTGTGCAGAAATGCAAACATCAACCTGGTCAGGATCTGGGGCGGCGGTGTTACCCCTTCCGATGCCTTCTTCGACGCGGCAGACCGGTATGGCATGTTGGTCTGGTCGGACTTCTGGGTTACCGGAGATACCCACGGAGAGTTCAAAGGTTCAACCGAATGGCCGCTGGAGCCGGATATCTTCGTCCGGAACGTGGTCAGCACCATCTATCGTATCCGCAACCATGCCAGTCTTTTCCTCTGGACCGGTGGGAATGAAGGGCATGTTCGCAAGGATGTCTATGAAAAGATGCGTGAAAGTGTGGTGACCCTGGACGGGACAAGGCCTTACATCCCCTGTTCATCCGGCTTTGCCAAGCTGCCGGAAGGTCTGAAGGCATCGTGGCCCGACAACCAGTCATCGGGAGTTTACAGCAGCGGTCCCTACAGCTGGCAGGACTCCAAAGAGTACTACCGACTGGCCAACCATGCCAAAGATTGGGTTTTCAAGGATGAAACAGGTCTCCCCTCACAACCTCCCTACAACACCCTAACCAAGATTATCCCCAATCTCGTCTGGGATCCAAAATTACCCTTCCCCCTCAACGACTCGTGGGGATATCACGATGCAGCCACCGGCAATGGTCACTACGAAAAGTACTATGAAGAGATGGTGAAAAGATATGGCATGCCCTCCTCCATGATGGAATTCTCGGAGAAGATGCAGTTGATGAATGCAACGGGCTATCAGGGCACCTTCGAAGCAGCCGGCAGCCGGTTGAACGACATTGGCGGGATCATGCTCTGGAAACTCAATGCAGCCTTTCCCAGTGTGATCTGGCAGGTGTACGACTGGTACCTTCAACCCAACGCCGGGTACTACTTCATGCAGAACGCCGTTGAACCCATCCACATTCAATACCATCCGCTTACCCACAAGATCCTGGTCCTGAACAGAACCTATAAATCTGTCCCGAACCTGACCGCCGAGGCAAGGATTTTCGACTTGCATTCCGGATTGCTCAACACACAAAAGGCCGATGTCCGGATGGATCCATCCGATGTCAAGGAGGTGCTGACCCTTCCTGAATCCATTTTGAACAAGGAACCCATCTGCTTTGTCCTGCTCAACCTCAAGGACAAGCTTGGGAAAGTCGTCTCCCGCAATGGTTACTGGATTTCACCAAACAACGATTTCAAAGGATTGGACAAGATGGAAGGAAGTAAGGTGGATGCCATCCTCCTCAAACAGGAGCAGGTGGGAGACCAGACCCGTCTGACCCTCCAGTTCTCCAACAAATCGGACAAAATAGCCTTCTTCGTACATCCTGCACTAAGAGTCGAAGGGGAAGATCTGCTACCGGCCTATTGGTCGGCCAATTACTTCACCCTTGCACCCGGGGAAACGATGACGACCACCGTTTCGGCTGCCAGGGAGAAGGTGAATGACAAAAGTTGCCTCGTTGCCGTATCGGGGTGGAATGTCAAAGATCAAAACCTAATGATTCACAAGCAATAGCGGCAAGCATTGCTCAAAAATAGTTGCTCAGGGCTTTGTCAAGATCCCGCCTTCGGCTCCCACCCAATGCCGGATGCGGGATCTTTTTTTCCTCCCCACAGAGTAAAGCAGCGGAGTTTCGATGACCCCCATCTCATCTGTTGCGCTACCCCATCACCCGTTCTGGAATTCCCTCGCCTGGCACCAGACTGCCGCTCCATTGCATTGATCATAATTATAACATTTTGATTAACAGGACACTGAACTTCACTTTTGACTGAAAAATATTAATTGGAATGAATCCAAATTAAAATCGGATCGTATACCGACATTATTGACCAATCAATAGATTCATTCCTTACCAAAACCATGTCAGAAAATGTGATTCACAGGGCCGGAACAAGGGGCTACGCCCGGCACGGATGGCTGGACAGCCATCACACCTTCAGTTTTGCCAACTACTATGATCCCGAACGAATCCACTTCGGAGCGCTGAGGGTACTAAATGATGATTGGGTAGCGCCCGGCAAGGGTTGCGGCATGCATCCGCACGACAACCTGGAGATCATCAGCATTCCCCTGGAAGGAGAACTGGAACACCGTGACAACATGGGTAACGTTGCTGTCATCAAGGCAGGAGACATCCAGGTCATGAGTGCCGGCAAAGGCATTTATCACAGTGAATTCAACCGACTCAAGGATGCAGCCGTGAAATTTCTG
>JAJTBP010000408.1 GCA_021286825.1 Marinilabiliales bacterium
GGGGATTCGAACCCCCGGTACAGTTTCCCGTACGGCAGTTTAGCAAACTGCTGGTATCAGCCACTCACCCATCTCTCCTTTCCACTTCAAACAAACCGAACGCTCGTTTCTGATTGCTCTCCGTTTTTGAGTGGTGCAAATGTAAAAATGATTTTCAGATAGGCAAAATATTTGCTGAAAATAATCTTGTAATAATTCTCGTTATTCCCTTTGAAAATCGGAACATCCACAGTAGATTTGTCTCAGAGAATCGTTCTTATACAAGAAGAAATTTCCGCATTAATTCATTTAGTTGGTAAACTCAACACGTTAGAAATTACGAGAAAGCTTATTGTCTGCTAAAACAGGCCTTATCCTTCGGGAGCAGTTCTACTGCCATTGGACGTTTGATCAGACAGGCACTCAAATCCTGTATTTTCGGGGTTTTACACAATTCGAATTAATGCGGTTTTTTTTTGTCACGGTTTGATCGGCAGATTCTCTCCCTTACCGACCTGCTTCCTGTTGTTCTTTTCGAAAAAGAAATCGATTCGTCCCAATTGCAATCCTCCGAAACCAACTTGATTGACGAGTACTTCCGTCCCTGAAAGATTTTTCACGCGATCGGGTGTTTTGAGGAAGGTATGGGTATGTCCACCAATGATCAAATCGGTGTGCCAAGTCTTGGCTGCAATATTTAAATCGCTGACCTTCTTCTCTTTGTATGAATACCCCAAGTGAGAGAGGCAGATGATCAGATCCGTCTTCTTCTCTTCCTTTAGAAATTTCTCCATTTTCAAGGCTGTAGCCAACGGATCCAGGTATTGGGTTTTGCCATAGTTCTGCTTGCTCACCAGTCCTTCCAATTCGATCCCCAATCCATAAACACCGATTTTAATCCCTTGTTTCTTAAATACTTTGTACGTAGGTATTTTCCCTTCCAGAACGGTTCCCGAGAAGTCATAATTTGAATTGATGAAGGGGAAACCGGCATTTTTCAATTGCGCATTTAGTCCTTCCAATCCATTGTCAAGGTCATGATTGCCGATGGTGGCGGCATCGTAACCCATGTCTGTCATCAGTTTTAGTTCCAGCTCTCCCTTGTAGAAATTGAAAAAGGGTGTCCCCTGGAAGATGTCGCCGGCGTCCAACACCAGCACATTTCGCTGTTCTTCCCTGATCTTTTGGATGAGCGCGGCTCTCTTCACCATTCCGCCTTCATTTGCATTTCTGGCGGAGTCAGCGGGAAACGGATCGATGTGCGAATGAAAATCGTTGGTATGCAAGATGGTCAGCTGAATGGGTTTGCTGCCTGCCAGTGCCTCCATGGAACCTCCGGCAACCATTATGCCTGCCGTTCCGATGGAAATGTTTCTGATAAAAGTTCTTCTATTTTGCATCGTAGATCCTCCCGTCTGTTTTTGCTGATATCATTTTTCCTTCTTTTCCCATTCTTCTGAAATAGGAGATAAACATGTCGCGGGCTTTTACGCCCGTATCGATTCTCTCTTTGGCTTTTGAGAGCATTTCGCATCCGTCTCCGCCGTTGGCGATGTAATCGCTTGTGACCAGCCAATACATGCCATCACTGTCGATCGCTTTGTCATGGACCAGTGGTTGGACTGCTTTGTCATTGCGAATACCGAATTTCAGTCCGGCCACCCCTTCACCACCTCGTTCGGCCAGATGGTCAATGAAACTCAGGAGTTGATCGCCTTTCAATCGAAGGAAGACCACTTCATTCTCGAAGGGCATCAACTCAAACATGTTGAAAGTTTTGATTTCCCCTTTTGGGATGGGAATGCGCAGACCACCACGGTTGATCATGGCTACGTCCATGTGAATGCTTTTGTACCTTTCTGCACAGATCCGGTTGGATTCCTCGAGCGTGAGGTCTGCACACAGGTTTGTCAGTGGGCTTTCGGGTCTTCCACCATAGATGGCTTCGGATGTTTTGCACAATACTTCAGACATTCCGGCCACTACCTTATCCCGGTATGGCTTGATTTTGGCCTCCATTTTTGAATTCTGCGGAAGATTGATCAAAGAATCCAGGTGGATGTTGGTGGCACGGGATCGCTCCACATGATAACTCTGGCAAGCCAGAGCCAGAGCCAGTATGAGAAAGGAAAAGGCAATGCGTTGAATCTTCATAAACGAAACATTTTTTGATTGGACTAAAAATAGGCAAAAGAGTTTAGTCGTTTATGTGGAAGGCAAAATTTTGTGGTCCGTAGCTTACCATTCCAGCATACGATCGATGTCTCTACGCTCTTTTTTGGTGGGTCTGCCTGCCCCGCGATCCCTCGAGAAAAGGGCTCCCCCGTGTTCGGGATCGAGTTTGGCACGTTCTTCGGCT
>JAJTBP010000409.1 GCA_021286825.1 Marinilabiliales bacterium
CAACTCGACAAAGGTACGATCACTTTCGCTTAAAAGAGCCGATCAGTCCATGTTTTCGCAGGTGTGTTCTGGCGCAGGCAACCCGCTCCTCTCCGATCCCGCTTACCTCCTCGGAGAGAAAACCGAAAGAGGCAATTTCGTTGCAATACCGGTCAAAGAGGATTTGCCTCATTTCCCCGCCATTTTCCCTTACCGGATCGGCAACCCAGGGCAAGTCGGGTCTACAAATCAAGAAGAGATGAACCTGGGAGGATCGGATGTGATCCGTCAACCATTCCGGGGAAGTTCCGTAGACCACCTCCAGCCAAACCTTTGTCATGATCAACCAGGTATCCATGATCAGCAGACCCTCCGCCTGTCGGGCCTCCCACTTGGCAACCTCCTGTATCTGGTGTCTGGCGATGGCCTCCACATCGGCCCGGGTATAAGGTCTACCCAGGTTCTCAACATAAACCCTTGCATATTCAGGGATCATGGCTGCCTGTAAATCACTTGCCAATCGTTCTGTCAAGGAGCTCTTTCCTGTTGATTCCGGACCAGTTATGACGATTTTCTTCATTTTTCCTCCTTATGCCACTGTCAAGGTAAGTTCTTTTTTCCATTCTCGGTATCCCAGGAAAGCCATAAGGGTGTATACCAGATACAACAAAGAAGTCAGATACAGTCCTTTGAAGAGGAAGAGAGCAATCAGCAAGGCATCCGTAATGATCCACACCAACCAATGTTCCAATTTTTTGCGTGCAAGCATCCAGGTGGCTACGATGCTCATGGAGGTGGTCAGTCCGTCCCAAAACGGGACCTGTGAATCAGTGAATCGGTGCAAAATCCAGACAATGCCCAAAAATAACATCCCATTGACCAGTACCAGCTTTAACCACAAGGTTTTCGACGTTTGTGTGACGACCAGGGGTGATCCCGAGCTGCCACCATGGTACCAACTCCACCATCCATAAAGACTTATGCCCACATAGTAAATCTGAAGGCTCATATCGGCATAAATGCGCGAAGTGAAGAAGACGGCCACATAGAAGAGGGCATTGAGCAATCCGAAAGGCCAGGTGAGTTTATGTTGCCGAATGGAGCAGATGAGATAGGCAAAGCCTGTCAGCGTTCCGCATAACTCGATTGCATTTTCCTGGAGCCATTTCAGTCCTTCCATTGGCTACTTCCCGACAAATCCCTATCGGTTCAGGTATTTGTTGTAGACTTTGGGATCGGCCAGTATCTCTCTGGCTTTTTTTAGTTCCTTGTCATCCTCAGACATGACGACGAAGTAATCGGAGGACTGGTAAAGATCACGGGCAATGATGGCTCTGATTTGTCTGCATATCACATCCTTCAAGGCATTCAAACTGGCATCATCCCTTTTTACGCCTCCCTTTTCACCCAATTGCACCAATTCCTGAATCAGGGTATCCGGAACTACAAAACTCTTTTGGAATTTGTTGAAGTCGCCGAATGCACTCAGTACTTCGGCTCTGTGTTTGTCGATGTAACGGACGATCAGAGGAAAGAATATGTTTTTCCTGATCAGGGTGTTGAAGTAGGTAAAGTGAACGGATGTGTCCAATGGCATGAAGATGTCCGGAACTATTCCACCTCCGCCATATACTTTCCTTTTGGTTACCAGCGTCTTGGTCATGAGTGAATCATTCATGGTGATGCTATCCTTATTGAACAGTTCGCCATGCTCATAGCGTTTGAAATAGTCGTTGCGATAGTTTTCCGGATCTTCTTTGTAAGGCTTTTGGATGTTACGACCGGCAGGTGTATAGTAATGAGCGGTTGTCAGCCGGATCATGGAACCGTCATTCAATCCGAAAGGTTGCTGTACCAGTCCTTTCCCGAACGACCTGCGTCCGATGATGACACCCCTGTCCCAATCCTGCAAGGCTCCTGTAACAATCTCTGAAGCGGAGGCAGTTCCTTCATCGATCAGAATGACCAGATTCCCTTTCAGAAATTCGCCGTTGGCTGTCGAGAGATAATCTTTCCTCGGACTGTGCACACCCTCGGTATAGACAATCAGCTTGTTTGCCTCCAGAAATTTATTGGCCAGCTCATAGGCCGCACCCAGATAGCCCCCACCATTCCCCCTTAAATCCAGGATGATGTTCTTTACTTTCGCCTCTTTCCCCAAACGAGCCAACGCTTCATTGTACTCATCAATGGTGGTCGCCGAAAACCGATTCAGTTTGACAAATGCCGTCTCCTTATCGAGCATAAAGGCAGCATCCAGGCTGTAAATTGGAATCTTATCCCTGGCAATGGTAAAATCCATCAAGGCTGTCTCCCCTTTACGTGCAACACGCAAGTTTACGGTGGTGCCT
>JAJTBP010000053.1 GCA_021286825.1 Marinilabiliales bacterium
CCATAGGTGGTAAAATTGGGGATGGGGCAATACCCGTAATCCAGGTTGATCGGATTGCAATAAGTATGCTGTGCATTCAATTGCACACTGCAGCACAACAGCCACAAAGCCGTTGCCAGTAAACCAGTTGCCAATCTATTTCGCTTCATTTTTTACCTTTCAACCAGGGGGATTCAAAACCCAGTTTCCGGAGTCCGGATTGTATTTCCGGCGCACCCATGAACAACTTCCAAAGCAAACCCGAACGGTTGTTTTCGATCATGACCACGATGGGCCCCTGATCGATCGCCAGATATGAGTTGGCTATCCAGTTCTGTGTCGGATTGAATGCATCACGGAATCCATATTCTCCCCAGATCTTGGATCCCTGGCTTTCATAAAAATAGCGCAAAGCTTTCATAGATTCAACAGGTGAATAGGGAAATGAACCCAAAGCCGCAGTTGGAGTGATGGTCCCATTGTCATGGGTGGGTGAATGGGCATCATAACCATTGTATGTGTCACTGGCCGTAAGCCCCCAGCAATCTTCACCATACCCTTTGAATTTCTTCGGATTGTCAACACAGTAGGCATGGTTGATCAGTACATGGTGGGTGTTCTGCTCCCAGTAGTCGGCATATTTGTCCTTCAAACCCCGTGGATCGAGTCCCAGAAAGGAATAATGGGCAAAGAACAAGGGACCTCCGTAATCAAATCCCAGGGGCAAACGGTACCCATAGAAGCTCTTCCCATTGATGAAAAAACTGTTTCTGGCCCATCCCTGGTGATAGACCTGGTCGGAGACGGGATAGTGCTGCCCTGATGCAGCCAGAATGTAAAGAATGAGACATTCATTGAATCCCCTCACGGGGAAGTTCATGGCCCATCCATTGTTCGGACTCCAATGCCAATAAAGCACCTGCTCTCCGCCCCGCGTAAACCAATCCCATTCCACATCATTCCATAGCCATCCGATCCGGTTTCTTAAGTCCTGCTCCACAGCATTCTCCCTGTTGAAATATTCCCTGGCACAAATCAGTCCTTGAAACAGATAAGCACTCTCCACAAGATCGGCCCCATCATCCTTTCTGCTGAAAGGGATGGTTTTACCGGTTGCTCCATTCATCCAATGGGGGAAGGCACCGTGGTAGGAGTCGGCTTTTAAAAGAAAATTGACCATCTTAAGCAATCGGGATGAGACGGAATCCCTTGGAATCCAGCCTCTTTCCGAAGCAACCAAAAGGGCCATGATGCCGAAACCGGTACCGCCGGTGGTGACCA
This sequence comes from Marinilabiliales bacterium, assembly GCA_021286825.1. Taxonomy (GTDB): domain Bacteria; phylum Bacteroidota; class Bacteroidia; order Bacteroidales; family Prolixibacteraceae; genus CAINVV01. The sequence continues at coordinate 1,261 of JAJTBP010000053.1, forward strand.
CCTCATTACCGTATCCAAAGGTATAATTGCTCCTTTCACGGGCCATTCCACTTACCGGATGCCCAAAATCCCAAAAATAACGAATGGTCTGTTTTTGAACCACATCCAGCAAAGTACTGTCAGACAAGTGTTTGTGTATTTCTGCTGATCGTGTGGTTTTAGATGGTGCCCCATTCTGCGGGTCTGCGCAGGCTCCATGGGCTGCGGCCATCAAGGCGGGTATAACCATCAGTAACACAAATATTTTTTTCATCATCATCGTATTTTTAGGGAGGGAGAAAAGGTCTTTTTGCATCAGGCAAGAAAGTCTCTTCTCTGATCCTGTTAAAGGTGTGGGCTTTTAAACCCGAGATTGGTCATTCCGGCTTTGACTTCGGGAACAGCCATGAATAGCTTCCAAAGCAAACCGGTTCTGTAATTCTCTATCATGATGATCTGTGGTCCCTGATCTATTGCAAGATAGGAATCCGCAAACCATATGTCAGTCAGATTGAATGCATCGGAGAAACCATACGATCCAAAGATCTTGTTCCCAAGCTTGTAATAGAAAAATCGAATGGCTTTCATCGATTCATTGGGTAGGTAGGGCAGGGAAGATATTGCAGCAGTCGGGGCAATGACACCCACGTCATTGGTTGGGGAACTGGCGGTGTATCCGTCGCGTATGTCGCTGGCAGTCAAACCCCAGCACTGATCACTATACCCGTATCTTTTCAGGGGATTGGCTATGCAATAGGCCTGATTGATCTTTGTATGATTGATCACCTGTTGTTGATAATCAGCGTAGTCATCCTTCAGTCCAAAAGGGTTGATCCCCAAGAAGGAATAGTGCGCAAAGAAAAGCGGTCCTCCATAGGATGTGCCCAATGGCAAATAGATCCCGTAGAAATTCCCCTTGTTGGCCATCGCCCCATTTCGTGCAAAGCCGCTGTCATAGACGCTTTTCGGTATTCCATGCGTTGTTGAGGATGCCGCCAGAACATAGGTTATCAGACATTCATTCCAACCTTGGATCGGCATGTTCATTGCCCATCCATAATCCGGACTCCAATGCCAGTAGAGGGCATCTCCCCCGTTCCTTCTGAACCAATCCCATTCCACGGCATTCCATAACTTGCTGATATCCTGTCTAAGCTGGGTTTCAGCGGATCCCTGGCCATCGAAGTATTGTCTGGCCGTTAGCAATCCCATCATCAAATAGGAGGTTTCGACAAGATCCGCCCCATTGTCCTGGGTGCCAAAGGGAATGACGATTCCACTCGTCCCATTCATCCAATGGGGAAAGGCACCATGAAACCGGCTGGCTTTATTGGAAAGGAAATCAGTCATGGTTTGGAGGCGCATCAATCCCTCGGCTCTGGTGATGAATTTTCTTTCAATGCCACTCAAAATTGCCATGATGCCAAAACCGGAGCCACCGGAAGTGACCACATCCCCTGAGGTGAGCCGTTCTCTGGCTAACCCCGAAACCGGATGGCCGGAATCCCAGAAGTATCGGAAACTCATTTTTTGGATCAAAAGGAGTAAGGAATCATCCGGAAGAACAGGATACTTATCCGAAGAATCTATGGCAGTGGTGAGATTGACCGTTAGAGGGGTCATCAATGACGCCCCGGTTTTGGACTTCAAACCCGAAGTGATGGACAATTGATAGCTGGTAAGCGATCTTAGGTATCCGGAGGGTTTGATGATCAAGACACTGTCTGATTTTTCGGTGGTAACCAACACGGAAACGGATGAAGCATCTTTTTCGGTTAAGGCTATGGCACCGGCAGCAGTAGATGCATTAACCGGTGCAGAGAAAGCCACGCGGACTAAAGGATTCATGACTGAACCGGTGTAGACGAACCCATCGAATTTCCCATTGACAGTCAAGGAAGTGTATTGCATCGATGTGCTGGGTTTTGGCTGTTGCTCAGCATCATTCTTCGAACAACCGCTGATCAATGCAGCGACCATCAGAATGAGCCAAGCTGATCCGAAAACCAATGCAAGCCGTGTTGGAAAATTCACCTGCTGAAACATACATCGATGGGTTTTACTAGGGACGTTTTTGAAAAATAGGGAAATTCATTGTACTTCAATGAAATGCTATTCCCAATGGCCCTGGTAAAGATACATTTTCTTCAAAAAGGCTGCCCGGTTTTTGCCGGGCAGCCATCCAATGAACTGGATTTTGAAATGGAAGATGTTGATAAAGAACTATTTTTCTGCGTTATAGATGGCCACTACCTCATCCTGAGACAATGCCTTGTTGAAGATGCGAAGTTCATCCATCAAACTGAGATCTGAATTGTGACCCCATTCTGTAAACCTTGGGACTCCCGACATGATCGACAACAGATCACAGCCAGTCCAGCTGATGCTGGAAAAGGTATCCTGTTTGACAATGTTTCCATTGATGTAAACTACACATTTCCCTGCAGTGATGGTAAAGGCCATGTGGAACCAGCTTCCTGCAGTCGGATCGATCGTGGCAGTTGCGCCACCGTCAAACCAGCTGTCGGCTGTACCGTTTCCAGCGTTCAGCTTGAATATCTGAGCCGTTGCGGATCCTTCCCTGAAGAACCTGAAACCGGAGGTACGGTTGTTCGGTGCAGATGGATTGTTTGTGTCTGGCGGACTCATCACCAGAATACCTGCCCGATCTGGAGATGCGTTGACTTTCAACCAGCAAACGGCCGAGAAGCTGGCATTCTTCAGATTGGTGGTCGGGAAGGTCAAATAGGCGTTGGTTGCCCCTGCATAGGCCATACCAACTTTTCCGGGAACATAGGTGGGAGCACCAACAGTCGTGCCACTGGTGTTGCTGATCAATTCCTTGGCATTCCCCTCAAATGGCATGTAGAAGACCTCACCGCTGTATTTGGCGACATAGGGAGAATCATTTTGTATGATGGTCTGAATGTCGGCCGGCGAGAGTGCCCGATTGAAGATTCTCATCTCATCGTAATAACTCAAATCGGATTTGTGATCCCAGTAGACGAAGTTGGGGGCACCGGAAGCAATGGTCATCGATTCACAACCTGTCCAATCGATGATGCCGGCAGGAACTGAGGCAGCAAGTGCTCCATTGATATATACGGCACATGCTTGCTGGGAGACAGTGAACGCCAGGTGAATCCATTTGGAATTTGGGGCATTCACCACACCACCGTCATTCCATACTTCGCTGGATCCGGTACCCACATTGAGTTTGAACCGCTGCGATGTAGCGCTTCCTTCGCGGAAGAAACGGACTCCCTTGGTCCGGTCTTCTCCCGACGGACTGATGGAAATAATTCCGGATCTGTCGGGCGACTCTTTGAGTTTATACCAAAATTCGACACTGAATTCCGGAGATTTCAATCCTGCCATCGGGAAGGTCAGATAACCATCGGTAGCACCGGCATAGGCGTTCAGTCCCTTGAGGCTCGTACCGGCAAATCCGGGACTTCCCACCTTCGTGGCAGCCTTGAAACTGATCTTCTCCACATAATCCCCATCGAAAGGCATATAGAATACTTCACCGGCATAGATCGGAATGTATGGAGGCTTCTTTTCGAATTTAACCGTGGAAACGGTACTCTTGCCTCCCAGGTCAACTGCAGTGATGGTCAAGGTATGGTTCCCATTGGTCACTTTGTCGTAATTATATTCCTTGACTGCACGGCGATAATCCTTGAACTCGCTGTAGGTCACAAGGTTGGTGCCATCCATGGCCACCGTGACCGATTTGAGCTCGATGTCGTCAGTGGCTTCAAACTGGATGTTGATGGAGGTGATCAATTCTGGTACCTGAATCTTTGTTCCATCCAATGGATATTTGATGGTCACAACCGGACTCGACTGGTCAGGTCCCGGATCCACTTTTGAGATCGGATCAATCCCTTTGTTGCATCCTGTCAGCAACAGAAACACGAGGGACAATACCGGAACATATCTTAAAATTTTCATCTTGTTCAATTTTTAAGGTCAGTTAATTGGTTACTTAAGTTTCAACGGAGGCAACAGATCCACCTGGTTTTGCGGATAGGGCAGGTATAGCTTATCTTCCGTAAAGGTGCGTCCATCGTAGCTCAGCTCGGAATATTTTCCCAATCGGATCATGTCATAGTATCTTGTTCCCCATTCCATGGCCAACTCGGCAAACTTTTCGTCCATGACCTGGGCATTGGTAACAGAGGAGAGTTGGGACAATCCAGCCCTGGCTCTCACAGAATTCACTGCTGCGACTGCCGTCAGGGAAGAACCGGATGCTCCCTGGGTCAGTGCCTCAGCATACATCAGCAGGATTTCAGCATAGCGGATGCAGGTGAAATTCTTGTTGGTACCATAATCCGTACGTCCGGGTGTCAACTGATCGGATGGCAGGTAATGTTTGCCACTGGCGAACATGGCACGGGCATAGTCGTTGAATTTGTCACCTGAACGGGTGGTGTTGGTAACCCAGGAAGGTAGGTTTGCATATTTGGCATCTTTCTTCAACTCAGAAATTCCCCGGTTGGTAAAGATGATACTGGTCTCAAGACGAGTCGTTTCTCCCCTGTCCAACATGAATTTGATGTATTTGAGACTGGGTTCAAAGAATCCCCAACCATCTCCAGCGCCCGTTACCTTGGGAGTCCATCCCTGTGGTCCGAAGAAAGCATAGAGATAGGAGAAGTTGTCACCCGATCCCTTGCCGAAATCAGAATATTGCATCTCCAGCACATTTTCCTTGTTCAGTTTGCCTTTGAGCTTGAACAAATCATAGAAACTGGTTTCGAGAACGAATTTCCCGGATGCAATGATCTGTGAGGTGGCATCGGCAACGGCTTGATAGTTCTTGAGTTCGAGATTGGCAAGTGCTTTGATGGCAAGTGCAGTGTACTTAGTTACGCCTCCGCGGATATCAGACCTTTCATTCGGATGCAAGGCAGGCAATGCTGCAATGGCTTCATCCATCTGGTCAGAGATGTGTTTCATGACCTCATTCTTCGTGGATAGTTTGGCAACCAGCAGTTCCGATGGATCAGAACTGGTCGGTATCAGCACCGATCCCCAAACCCTGGATATGTTGAACAACCACCAGGCACGAATCACCTTTACCTCAGCAATGTACTGATCGGCCAAGGCAGGATTGTCGGCGTGCGCCTTGTACAACTTGATCTGATCCATGGCAGAATGTGCCGTGAAGATGTTGGAGTAGAAATTCTGCCAAACGGAATTGTACATCCAATAGTCTTTGTTATAGGTGTATTTGTCTGTTTCGGCAAAATCCTGCTGGTCTCCCAGTCCGCCTGCATTGACATCATCACCACGGACGGATATCAGCGGGTAGTTCTCCCATGCAATTGCATTGAATTCGGCATAGACACCGATCAAAGGCTGGATCATATTGCCGGTTATTGTGTAATCGGTTGCCCCTGTAAAGGATTTGTTCTCAGCGGGTTTATCCAGAAAACTATTACACGAAGCGGCAATCAGCAACAAAACCACCAGACTAGTGAGTTTCTGAAAGTATTGAACTCTTTTCATGATTGTCATTTTTAAGCAATTAGAATTTAATGTTCAGTCCGACCGTGTAAACGGCAGGTATCGGATAGGTTTGGGTATCGATACCATTCGCTACTTCTGGATTGAACCCGTTGTATTTGAAGAAGGTAAGCGGACGGTCGGCCGTCAGGGAGAACCGGGTTTCCGGCATGGCTACACCAAAGAGATGTTGTTTCTTCAGGTTGTAGGCCAACTGGATGTTCTGAATCCGGACAAACGATCCGTCTTCGACGAAATAGTTGCTCATCTTCTGGTTCCAGCCTCTTCTCAAACCTGAAGAAGAAGGATATTTGTCGGAAGTGCCTTCACCATGCCATCTGTTGGTGGCAAGGTCGGCATCCATGTTGCCATCTGCCGTCCAAATGATCTCACCTCTTTTCCTGTTCAGAATTTTGTTACCGGATTGTCCGGTAACGTTAGCCGTAAGTTCCAGATTTTTGTAGGTGATGCCACAGTTGAATCCATACAGTAAATTGGGGAAATAGGATCCCAATACAACCCTGTCGCCATCATCCAGAATCTTGTTGCCATCCTGGTCTTTGTATTTGAAATCACCAGGCACCAGCTTGTTGGCCACCGCGATCGGATCTGCATTGATCTCTGCCTGATTCTGGTAAACACCGATCACTTCACGACCATAGAATGCAAGCAAGGGCTGACCAACGATCGATCTCTGCCTGAATTCTGCAGAACCTCCATCAATGTAAGGCTGTCCGTAAAGATCCCGTACCGTATTCTTGAGTGTGGAGATGTTGGCTCCAAGGGTGTAATGCAAATCTTTGGTAATCTCATCATTCCAGTTGAGGGATAATTCAATACCGGAATTGCGGATGATGCCCACATTTTTCAGTACACTTCCGCCAATGGCCGGAATGGTCACATAAATTGCGGCATTCTTGGTGTCGCGGATGTAGTAATCGGCATCCAGAGAGAGACGGTTTTTGAATCCCTTGGCCGTCACACCGACATTGGTCTCTTCTGCTACTTCCCATTTCAGGGAGGAGAAGGTATTGGTGGTTTTGGCGCCTGCAACCAGGACTCCATTGATGGCTGTGTTGACAACACTGGTCGTTGTAGCCCCATCACTGGCCTGGATCTTGTCGTTGCCCAATTGTCCCCAACTGGCGCGAAGTTTCAGAAAGTTCACATATTTGTTGCCTTTCAGGAAATCTTCTTCCGAAAGTACCCAACCGGCACCCACAGTTGGGAAGTAACCCCATTTCTGTTGATATTTGGAGCTTCCATCAGCTCTCATGGTTCCGTAAAGCAGATACTTGTCAGCAAAATTGTAGGAGAGTCTTCCGAAATAGGATACTCCGTATTGTCTTGTGCCACTGTCTTTTACATCGGCAACCGAGATCGTCTGTGCCTGATCGATGTACCAGGATTGTTCCTGATCGATCGGGAAATTGAGTCCCTTGGCACTCATGGAATTGTAGGCTTCGTCACGGAAAGAGGTTCCCAACATTACCGTAAAGCCGTGCTGTTTGTATTTGTTGGTATAGGTCAGCACGTTGTCCCAGGTCTGATCCACAAAATTGGACATGGTCCGGATGATTGCGGCATCGGGACGTTGGAAACTGTTGCCAAGAAAATAAGGCAAATTGACATTCCGTTCGTCCAGAGAGGCATAGGCATTGTTGTAGGAGGTCTTGAAGGACAACTTTTCGGGAATCAGATCCACTTTTGCATAGAAACTAGCCATGTACTTTTTGGTCTTCAAACGGTTGTTGTTGTACTTCAGGGTAGGGAAGGGGTTCTGCCCGCTTCTGTATCCCAAATCCTGTGCATTGGCAAAATGATCGGGAGTGGCATTGACATTCTGATCATCGTAAACTGGAAGGATGGGCACGGCATAGTAAGCCAAACTCCACGCACTGGCCTCTTCACCATATTTGACAGCATTGCTGCTGATGACATTGCCTCCCAGTGTCAACCAATCATTGGCCTTGAAGTCCAACTTGGTTCTGAGGTTAAAGCGCTCGTAATCATTTTTCATATCCAGGATGCCTTCCTGTCCAAAATAACTGGCACCCAGGGCATAAGAAGCTTTCTGGTTTCCACCCGATACACTCAGGCTGTGATTCTGAATTGGGGCTGGTCTCAGGATCTCCTTGTACCAATCGGTATTGACGTCCGGAACGTTTGGATTGATACGACTTCTGCCATAACGTTGCATGGCATTGAGAATAAATGAGTAATCGGGAGCTGAGCCAGATTCCTGGGCCATGGTGACGAACTGTTCGGCATTGGCCATCTTTAGTACATTCTGGGCCACCTGTGTGCCATAATAGCCGTCATAGACAATTTCTGTCTTCTGATTCAGTGTACCGGATTTGGTTTCGATCAGCACCACTCCATTGGCAGCCCTCACGCCATAGATAGCCGAAGCCGAAGCATCCTTCAGCACTGAGATCGAAGCAATGTCTGCGGGATTGAGGAAGTCGATGTTGTCAAAGAAGATGCCATCCACTACATACAACGGAGCTTCGTTGTTGTTTCCAGGATAGGAACCAATACCCCTCACGCGTACGGTGGGGGAATTGCCGGGTCCCCCCTGGCTAACGACCTGCATACCAGCCACCTTGCCCTGAAGTGCCTGAATGGCCTGGCCTGCAGGTGTCTTGGCAAGATCCTGGGATTTGACAGTCGAAATGGATGAGGTGAGATCTTTTACTTTTTGTGTACCATATCCCACGACAACAACCTCTTCCACCAACTCCGTCGATTCCTCCAGGTGGATGTTGATCGTGGTCTTGTGATTGGCGGCAACTTCCTGGGTCTTGAATCCAATGAAACTAAAGGTCAGCGTGGATTCTCCGGGAATCTGCAAAGAATAGTTCCCATCCATATCGGTAATGACGCCTCGCGTCGTCCCCTTAACAGCCACAGTGACTCCCGGAAGAGCGTGTCCGGAGCTGTCCGTGACTTTTCCCGATATCTTTATTTCTTGCTGGGCAAACGAGGATATTACCGTCAAGAAAAGAAAGAATAAGAAAAATAGTTTTTTCATAAGTTAAATTTTAAAAATTGAGGTAAACGAAATTATGCAGAGAATATCCGCATTATCCAAAACGGGCTACACTTCTTACACACCCTGTTTTTTCATGCAATAGAGCCAACTCATGATTACTACACCATCATGCAATATTTACTCGTAAAATATTGTTTAAGAGAAATATAAAATGATTGAAATGTGAGATATTTATTTACTTATTGTCAAGGATGATTGGATTTTGAGAGCAAAAAATAGCTAAATTAGCATGTGCTCCCGTTCAGATTTGTCTTCAATACCGATTCCTGAATTCTTCCGGGACTATGAAATAGTTTAAAAAAACGTTAATTGTTTGTTATGATTCGTTTTTTAAGGAAAATGAATTTCCTGTTTCTCTCTTTCCTCCTTTTTTCCCATTTCCCTTTGGACGTTCGGGCAACTTCGCAGCCGACCGACCTGAAATCGCCTTCGGTGAAGAATTTCAGTAAGTCACAGTATTTGGGGGATAGTCAGAACTGGTCGGTCGATGCCGATGGCTCGGGATATACCTATTTTGCCAACAACAAAGGTCTGCTGGAATTTGATGGCATCTCTTTCCGGCTCTATCCCTCTCCCAATGGCAACATCATCCGGTGTGTCATGGTGGATACCCAGGGGAGAATCTTTACCAGTGGCTATCGGGAGCTGGGTTTCTGGAAACGAGCCAAAGATGGTTCCTTGCGTTACACCTCCCTCACTTCCCTGGCATCCGGTTATTTTAGTCCAAACGTTGAATTCTGGAAGATTACCCAGGAGGGGGATCGCATCTTTTTCCATTCGTTCATGCAATTGATGGTCTACGAACAGGATCGAATCTCGGTCATCAACCTTCCCGGATTTTCCAATGCCATGTTCAATCTCCATGGCACCGTCATCATTGACCTGGCCAATGGTTTATACAAAGTGAAAGAGAACGGGATCGTTCCTTATCTCACGGGTGACTTCTTCCGGGGCAAAGAGATTCGCTTTTTGTTCCAGCGAGAAAATGGAGAGCTGTTGATCGGTACCGCATCGGAAGGAATCTTTCTTTTTCGAAACGGCACCTACAGTCCGTACCTTCCTGAGTGGACCGAATATTTTGTCAAAAACAAAATCAACAGGGCAACTTTGGCCCCCGACGGTTCCCTCATCATCGGAACCATTCTCGATGGTCTCGTGGCTTTCGATCCGCTGGGCAACAACTTGTTCCGATTTAACACCCGAAACGGATTGCAAAACAATACCGTTCTCGGAGTTCTGCTGGATTCCAAACTGAACCTATGGCTGGCCCTGGATCATGGCATCGATTATCTTTCGTTTCAAAAAAATCCATCGGTGGAGATGCATCCTGTAAAAAACATAGGTGCAGTCTATGCAGCGGCCCTTTACCATGATCAGTTTTATCTGGGAACCAACCAAGGGCTGTATGTGAAACCCATGGATCAGTCGGATGATGAGTTTCGCCTCGTACCCCAAACCCAGGGTCAGGTTTGGAGCTGCATGATCTTTGATAACAAGCTGTTTGTGGGTCACAACAACGGTACTTTTCTGATTGACGGGAAAGGGATTCAGAAAATTACCTCCGTTGCCGGCGCATTTGCCATCACGAAAGACTCCAAACGTCCCGATTTTTTGCTGCAATCAACCTATTCCAACCTGGTCAGCTACAAGATGACGCCGGGTTCAGTTCCGGTTTCTGTCAACGTCGGCAATTTCAATGATCTGATACAATACGTCGAATCGGACAATGACGGTTTTGTCTGGGCCGGACACATGCATCGGGGAATTTACCGGTTGCGACTCGATGAGGGACGCAACAATGTGGTAGAATCCACTTACTACGGGGTACAGTCACCCTTCCGTAAAGACAATGGAATCCATCCCTTCCGGATCGGAGAACGGATCGTCTTTGCAACGGGCGATAAATTGTATACCTATGACGACCTGAAGGATTCGATCGTTGACTTTCAGTTCCTCAACAAGCGGCTTGGCTCTTTTGCCCGTGCTACACGCATCCTTCCTGCTACGAACCACCGTTACTGGTTCATCGCAGCGGAAGCCATCGGACTTTTCGAGATATCAGACGACAAAGTCACCCTGCTCAAAAGTTTCCCAATCGATCTCTTTGCCGGTCAGTTGATCGAAAATTTCGAAAACATCTGCAGCCTGTCGGATGGGGAGGCCATCCTCTGCATGGAAAATGGATATGCCAAACTGAAGATCAACAGTGGGTCCGGTCTTTCTGTCATCTCAGAAAACCGTTTGAGCCTCAGGGCAATCTATGCAAGCAGTACCCTTGGAAAATCAGATACCCTTTCGGCAGGAACCGATGGGTTTTCCATTCCCTATGCCAAAAACAACCTGCAGTTCCATTTTTCTTTTCCCCTCCTTACCACAGAACGTGTCATTTTCAGAGCCTATCTGGAGGGCATCGATCCGGATTGGCGACCCGCGGTAACCGTACCCAAATTCCGTTTCGACCGGTTACCCCGGGGAAAATACACCTTACACACCAAAGCGGTAGATGTTTGGGGCGCCGAATCCCCCGAATCCATCATCCATTTTGAGGTATTGCCTCCCTGGTACATGACAAACTGGGCCGTTGCCTTCTACGTGCTACTCATTGTATATGCCCTCTATCTATTCAGAAGAGCCATCGTGACACAGACCCGGAGAAAGGAGAAGCGGCACAGGGAGGAAAAAGAACGGGAGCTGATCCGCCTAAGAAATGAAAAATTGCAGGATGAAGTCTCCTTCAAAAGTCAGGAACTTGCCAACCTCACCATGTCGATCATCAAAAAGAACGAGTTTCTGATCGAACTGAAGAAGACTCTCAGGCAGCAAAAAAACCAATTGGATTCGCGATACCCGGATAAATACTATCAGCAAATTGTTAAGAAAATAGATGAGAACATTGCCAGCCATGATGACTGGAAGATATTCGAAACAAACTTTGAACGAGCTCATGAAGAGTTTGTCAGACGACTGAAAGCCGGTTTCCCCTCGTTGACACCCAGCGATCTGAGACTCTGCGCCTACCTCAGAATGAATCTGACATCCAAGGAGATGGCACCCCTGCTGGGCATCTCCGTACGCGGCATTGAGAACCACAGATACCGACTGCGGAAAAAGATGGGGCTCGACATCAATCTGAACCTGAATGAATTCATGATGAACCTTTGAGGCTTCCCTTGCAGAGGCGATCCGTACCTGGCGGTTTCGGTGATGGGCAGAAGCGGGCATAGCGCATCAAGAGGACCGGCTTGGTGAGAGTCGGCTTCAAGGTGCGTTTGCGTCAGCCTATTCGAAAACCCCTTTTGGATCATCGCCTTTGTTAGGGACTGGTTTGGTTCGGTTACAAGATTAATCGTTCTATTTCACCAATAAAGTAGGAAATGTTGTCGAACACAGTTTCTATCTCAATCCTTTCCAAATTTTCAATTGCATCATAAGCCCCTTTCGGTCTGTTTTGAAATGCAACGCGCAGATTAGGACTCATCCTTAAATTTTTATTCAATGTTTACAATCCTGATGTTCATTTCATTTGGGTGAGCGGGATTTTAGCCTGACCCTACCTTTCTGGCAACGGGCAATACCAAAGATGTAGGACAGACTTCTTCCGCACCTTCAGGCCTTATGCCTTCTTTCACTCCTCGCACATTTGATTCATTACTTTTGATTTTGGTGACAGAACGAAAGATAGGTTTCATTCTGTTACCGGATTTGCGGGAAAAGTTATTATCTTGAACACGTCAACCGGGAGTTGTACTTTTTGGGGTTCAAGAAAGGATCTGAATCGATTTTTGGCAGCGATGGTACGTTCCTGACGAATTTCATGTCAATTAATGTATTATGAATCAATTATTTAGAAGAAAATCCGTTGATGTTTTGCTGGCAGAGGCAAAATCAGATGAGAACAAGTTTAACAGGGCCTTATCGGCCAAAAATCTGATAGCTTTGGGCATCGGTGCCATCATTGGAACCGGCATCTTCGTACTTACGGGCACAGCTGCCGCCAATTATGCAGGTCCCTCGATTATGCTGTCCTTTGTTTTCTCTGCTTTGGGGTGTGTCTTTGCCGGATTGGCCTATGCTGAATTTTCTTCCATGATTCCGATCGCCGGAAGTGCTTATACTTATGCTTACGCCACATTGGGTGAGTTCTTGGCCTGGATCATTGGGTGGGACCTGATCCTTGAATACCTTTTTGCCTCTTCTACCGTAGCGGTGGGTTGGTCGGGTTATTTTGTCAGCTTTATGAAGGATTTGGGAATCAATATCCCGCATGAATTGTGTTCTGCCCCATTCAATCATGTCATCGGTCAGGGTTGGGAGAATACCGGCAGCATCCTGAATTTTCCGGCTGTGCTGCTCGTCTTGCTGATCACAGGCTTATTGATTATTGGCATCCGGGAGTCCAGCCGATTCAACGCCGTCATCGTTTTCATCAAGCTGTTGGTCATTCTGCTCTTCATCGGCTTTGGCATCTCATACATTCATCCGGAGAACTGGACCCCATTCATTCCTGAAAATACGGGAGCCTTCGGTCATTTTGGCGTTTCCGGAATTTTTACTGGTGCCGGCGTGATCTTCTTTGCTTACATTGGTTTTGATGCCCTCTCTACGGCAGCCCAGGAGACCAAGAATCCTGCCAGGGATATGCCCAAAGGGATCCTTTGGTCACTGGTGATCTGCACCATCTTGTATGTTGCGGTAGCGGCCGTCCTGACGGGGATTGTCAATTACAAGGATCTGAATGTCCCAGCCCCCATTGCCCTGGCGATCGACAGGACCGGTGATGCGTTGATCTGGTTGCGTCCCTTGATCAAAATTGGTGCCCTGGCCGGACTCAGTTCAGTTGTCCTCGTGATGCTGATGGCCCAGCCCCGTATCTTTTATACCATGGCCAAGGACGGATTGCTGCCTTCAGCCTTTACGGTCACACACAAAAGATTTAAAACACCCTACATTACCACTCTGGTGACGGGAGCCTTTGCCGCTGTGATTGCAGGGATCTTCCCCATCGGAGTACTGGGTGAGCTGGTTTCGATTGGTACTTTGCTGGCCTTCGTCATCGTCTGCGCAGGAGTGATCATCCTGAGAAAGACCGATCCGAATGCCGTCAGACCTTTCAAGACACCAATGGTTCCACTCTTCCCGATTCTGGGCATGCTCATCTGTTTGGCGCAGATGGCCGCATTACCTTTGGATACGTGGATCCGCCTGTTTGCTTGGATGGCCATTGGCATGCTGATCTATTATTTTTATGGCAGAAAGAAAAGTCATGTATATTTGAACAACAATTCAAAATAGCCAATCCATCCACTATCCGTTAACGAATGACGGTTGTCACCGGATCGATGGGGTTGATTTGTAAAGAATGGCTCTTTTGGAACACCTACGAATGAGAAGTCACCAAAGATTAAAAATGAAAAAGCCGGGTATTAGAATCTTACTGATCTTGCTGTTGTTGGCGGGCATTTCCTGTTCAAAGAAAACAACGACCACGGATGTGCCGCCGGTTCAGACCGCCGATACAACCAAGCCGGTTATCTCACTCATTGATCCAACAGGCGGAAAGACCA
>JAJTBP010000410.1 GCA_021286825.1 Marinilabiliales bacterium
AAAGAAACATTGAGCTTTGCTTCGAAGGCCATTATTACTTTGATATCCGTCGTTGGAAAGATGCACCCAAGTGCTATGCGGGTCCGCTGATGGGGGTGACCATCGAGAAACTCGCTGCACCGACTGCCACCTATCCGACAGGATTCAAATATGACCGATATGCATTGTCTTCCGATCGTCAAACCAACTGGAAAGAGGCGATGTACTATCTTCCTTTCAACATCGAAGACATGTACAAGATGAAGAATTTTATCTCAAACGAAGTTTGGTAATCAATCTAAAGATTTGAAATCATGAGATATTCCAAGATACAATTGAATTACAGGACCTTCGTCGCGACGTTGGTATGTATTCTTTTGGCTGTCACCTTATCCGCACAGGATAAAAAAGCGGCCAAGAAGCAAAAGCTGATCCAGGTAAAAGTGCTGGTTCAGGACGAGAACGGCAAGCCTTTTCCCAAAGCCAATATCGTCATCGGAGAGGGTGTCATTCATGCCGAAACCGACAAAGCCGGCACATTCTCCTACAAAGGATACCCGGACGACTTTGTTTCCGTTTCTGCCCCTGGATATGAAAAAAGTGTCGCATTGGCAGAAGATCTGGCAAAAGACGGAACTGTGAAACTGGTCAAATCCAAATTGCACATGACAGAAGATGATCAGCTTGTCTTCCCGTTCTTCGAGATGAAGAAAAGGGAAAGCACCGGATCGGCCGACCTGATCACTGGCAACCAATTGGATAAATATCCCTCCACGGACTTCCGAAATGCCCTGACCGGACTGGGAACAGGGATTGAGGTAAGGGAAAATAACGGTGCCCCTGGTATCAGTGCTGAAGAGTTTACCAGCCGAAACGGTCTGAGTGCCAAAATCAACATTGCAGCCCGGCAGATGAACCTGATGTACATCATCGATGATGTGCCTACCGACATCACTGAAATGCCTTTGGATCCAAATGAAGTGGAGTCTGTCACCATTGTCAAGGACATTGCCGACAAGGCCATGTTTGGTCCGTCAGCAGCCAATGGTATCATTTACGTAAAAACCAAAAGAGGAAAAGTTAACGAACGCATCCTCAACGCCAATGTTGAAATGGGAAGCTCTGTCGTGGACCGGATGCCCGGATGGGTCAATGGTGCTGACTATGCAAGATTGAACAACCAGGCACGTACCAACGAAGGACTTACCCCGAGGTACACCGATGCTGACATTGCCGCCTATGCAAAAAATGATCCATATGATTATTATCACCCGAGTGTGGACTTCAAATCACTTATGCTGAAGAACTCCATGGCTTTCAGGAGAATCAACATCTCCTCTTCCGGTGGCAATGATCGAGTTCAATACTTTGCCTACCTTGGATACAACGGCGAAGGAGACTTGTACAAGATCGGACCAACAGCCGATTACAACCGGTTGAATGCACGCTCAAACATCGATGTTAAAATCAATGACTATGTGAAGGTGCAATTCAATTTCTTTGGCGGACTCTCCTACCGTCGTTCACCCAACTACGGCTACAACAGCAACTATACCAACCAGGATGCAGGAACCAATACGGCCCTGACAGGGATTGAGATGCCCAGTGTCTTGAATGACATTACCACCATCCCACCCATTGCTTTTCCGGTTTATGCAGCACCCTATGATCCTGCCAGTGGCAATCCGCCCTACTATGGTGTAAGTGCCAATTTCACCCAAAACCCAATTGCCAACCAGGTTTCCGATGGATATTATACGGAATCTGGCCGTACCGGAGCAGCGACTACACTGGTCGATTTCGACCTGAAAAGCATTTTGCCCGGCTTGCGTTCCAAGACCTATCTCGCCTTCGATGCCTTCAACCAGCTTCGAATCGGCAAGGCCCAGAACTACTACGGCTACATTGCCACTCCGGCAAAGACCGCCGCAGGAGCTGATACCATTCTGCTTGCAAAGAAACAGGACGGAACCCAGATGGCTGATCAGGTATTGTTGAATGAGTACTACTATCAGCAGATCGCCATGTATGAAACCCTTAGCTACACCAAGAAGTGGGGCAAAAATGATCTGGACCTGAGCGGCACCTACTTCATCTCCAAGATTGCAAGAAGCAAAACGGAGGAGCCTCAGCGGTTACAAAACGGCGTGATCACCGGAAAATACATCTACGATGACAAATACATCGTCAACGGTGTACTCAACTACGGTGGCACATCGGCTTTTGACCGCGGCAACCGCTACTCCCTATTCCCTTCTCTCGGATTGGGATGGGTTCTTACCGAGGAGGATTTTCTCAAAGACAGCAAGAGTATCAATTATCTGAAGCTTCGCGCACAAGG
>JAJTBP010000054.1 GCA_021286825.1 Marinilabiliales bacterium
AAGATAGACGCTTTTCATTCCCTTATGCATATCTCTGACTTTTTTTTGAGAAAAAGCACATATTAGTTACTAAAGCATAGATATAGAGCACCTTAAAAGGAGACGCCTTCCGAAAAATACTGCAGATTCTCACCCCATTTTTCGTTTGCTACGATCGAAAGAGGCGCATTCTTCTTCCTGAGAAGGGGCATGACTGGCCTTTCAGCATGAATCAACCCGACTCCACCGGCTGGTTGGACCTCCAAAAAGGCTCCCCGTCAGGTGACCTGAAACAAGAAAACATGATTCTTCAACATATTTCTTCTTTATTCAGACAACATCGCTTCCGGTTTCGCCTATTCAACTTAATTTTACAACGTCATTCAACCATTTCGCATGAAAAATCGATCCTGCATCCGTCTTGCCATGATTTGGCTCATTACCCTGGTTTGGCTTTCCGGCTGCAAAAAAGATCCGAATGACGGATCCGATCAACCCGGTGCCTTCAGAAATTTCTCGATTGGCAGCATCTTCTTTGAAATCGAAGGCAACAACATCACCGGCCATACCAGCGCCTACACCGACAGAAAAGGGATGATCCCCGTCTTCTCCGCGAATGGGAAAGTATTCATTGACAATGTAGAACAGATCAGCGGAACGACCGTCGTCGATCTGGATCTTCCCAAAAAATACAAAGTGGTGGCCACAGATGGTACGACAAAGGAGTATACCATAAAGATGACCTCCTTTACCGATCTGCCTGTACTCTTTGTCACCACCGAAGGCAACAAGGAGATCGTCTCGGAAGACGATTACCTCAAGGCAACCTTCGTACTGGATCCCAACGGCAATGCGTTGGCTCAGCCCTTCAAACTTACCGGGAACATCAAGGGACGGGGCAATTCCACCTGGTCATTTGTCAAGAAACCCTACAAAATCAAATTTGACAGCAAGACTGCCCTTTTTGGCGCTTCACCGGTCAAAGAATGGGTGTTGCTGGCCAACTATGCCGACAAAACCCTCATCCGCAACTTCCTGGCAAACAAACTTTCATCCAGGTTGGGCATGGCCTTTACACCCATGTCACAGTTCATAGAACTCTTCGTCAACGGTCAGCACCGGGGTTCCTACATGATTTCGGATCAGGTAGAAGTGGGCCCATCCAGGGTAAACATCAACGAATTGGGCCCCGCTGACAATGGAAGTGCTTTGATTTCCGGAGGATATCTGCTCGAAATCGATCAGCGCATTTTGGACACAAAAGATGAACCTTACTTCGAAAGCTACTTTTTCCCCATCGTCGTCAAATCACCCAAAGCTCCCTCTGCCGATCAGATGAATTACATCAAATCGTATCTGCAAGAGGCAGAGAATGTGCTGATTGGTTCGCAAGCCAATGATCCGGTCAATGGCTTTCGCAAATATTTTGATGAGGATTCCTTTATCAAATGGTATCTGGTCAATGAGATCTTCAAGAATGTAGATTCCCGATCCTTTAGCAGCATCTATTTCTACAAACCCCGCAATGGGAAAATTTTCTTTGGTCCGGTTTGGGACTTTGACCTGGGTGCGGGAAATGCCAATCACAATGCTGCGTGTCAGATCTACCAAGGTTTCTATACCCAATACAACAAATGGTTTACCACCATGTACCAGGATCCGGCTTTTCAGGCGCGGGTCACGGCCATTTGGAAACAATACCGAAAGGATATTCTGGAGATGACCAGTTGGATCGACGAGGAGGGGAAAGTCCTGGCCTTATCGGAGGTGGAGAATTTCAAATTGTGGCCACTATTTTCTGACCCCTCCTGGTGCGTGGTACCCGGGAAAGCCAATTATGAACAGCATGTGGCATGGCTCAAACAGTTCCTTTCCCAAAGGATCGACTGGCTGGATCAGCAATTCAAGTGAGCCTGGCGCCAAACACCGCTTCAAACTTTTGGGCGAAGTTGGCCTTTATCTCTTCCATGTCAAGGGTTCGGCCCAATTCCTGCTTAAGTGAGGTCACTCCCTTGTCTGGGATTCCACACGGATGGATGAAACCAAAATAAGAAAGGTCTGTATTGACATTCAAGGCAAAACCATGCATGGTGACATAGCGTGAACTCCTGACCCCGATTGCAGCGATTTTTCTTGCCCTGGAACTGCCGGTATCCAACCAGACTCCAGTGGCGTGGGGATCCCGCTCTCCGGCAATGCCGTAGTCCTTCAAAAGTTGGATGATTGTCTCTTCCAAACGTTCAATGTATTGACGCAATCCCATTTCAAAACATTCGAGATCCAGAATGGGATAGCCAACCAATTGCCCGGGTCCGTGAAAAGTGATGTCGCCTCCCCGGTTGGTCTTGTAGAAAGTGACCTCTCGCTGCGAAAGTTCCTCTCCCGAAAGCAGCAGGTTGGCCGTTTCTCCACTTTTTCCCAATGTATAAACGGGAAGATGCTCGACAAAAAGCAGGTGCCCCGGGAGCCTGTCGGTAGACTGACCCCCCACCGATTTTTGATCAATCAACGCCTGCATCAGCTTCTCTTGCATTTCCCAGACCGTGCCATATTCGGCAACGCCCAGATCCATCACCTTAACGGTTCTCATGAGATAGCCTATCCGTCAGATGTTTGTGTGCCTGATAGGAGGAACGGACCAATGGACCACTTTCCACCACCTTGAATCCGCGACGGTAACCCTCCTCGCGGTACTGAATGAACTGTGCAGGCGTGATGTACTCCGCCACCACCAGATGCTTGGAAGTGGGTTGCAAATATTGTCCAATGGTCAGGATCTCACATCCCACTTCTCGCAAATCGTCCATGCATTGAAGTACCTCTTCCGGGGTCTCGCCGAGTCCGACCATGATACCCGATTTGGATACCCGTCCCAATTCACCCACGATGCGCACAACTTCCAGGCTGGTACGGTATTTCGCCCGGCTACGCACGAGGGGTGTCAGTCGCTCAACGGTCTCTATGTTGTGGGAAATCACCTCCGGCTGCGCTGCTGCAACAATCGAAATCAGTTCCCGTTTCCCGTCAAAGTCAGGGATCAACACCTCCAGTGTGATGCCCGGATTGACCCGTTTCACCGACTCAATGGTACGTGCCCAATGGGCCGCTCCGCCGTCAGGCAGGTCATCTCTGTCGACAGAGGTGATGACGGCATGTTTCAGCTGCATCATCTGAATCGATGAAGCCACTTTTCCCGGCTCCGCCGGATCGGGGGGCAACGGTTTCCCCGTTAAGGTTGCACAAAATTTGCAGGAACGGGTACACAATTCCCCGAGAATCATGAAGGTGGCCGTCCCGGCACTCCAGCATTCACCAATGTTCGGACAACGGCCCGAAGAGCAGATGGTATGCAGGTTGTTTCCCTCGACGATCTGTCTCACTTGCCTGTAACCCTCTCCACCGGGCAATTTGGTTTTCAGCCAGTCCGGTTTATGTCGTTTCTCCATTTTGCATCTGTTCTAAGTGTCGCCAAAGATAGCGCTATTCTGGCAACTGTTGTCCCTTCGGATACGGGAATTGACGACCATGGGTTCCGCGAAAGCGGTTGACTTTTGTCACCAAAGGGGAAGAGGTACATGCCAGGCAAGCCCCTGAAAGATGCCAATAAAATTTCTACATTTGGCCAACAACAATCGTTTATAGATGACTCCTGCGGCAGTATTTAAAAAGTTCCCCGGCAATTTCTGGTATGCCAATGCCATGGAACTGTTTGAGCGTTGGGCCTGGTACGGGTTCTACATGCTTTTTGCCCTTTACCTGACCGGCTCCACCGATCAGGGCGGACTGGGTTTTTCACAGACACAAAAGGGCTTGATGATGGGAATTGGCACGGCCATTCTCTATTTTCTACCCCTCATCACGGGTGCTATTGCGGATCGGATCGGATACCGCAGGACGCTTGGCATTGCCTACACCCTCTATACCCTTGCCTTCCTGCTGATGCCGCTCTTTCACAGCTATGCAACGGTATTTGCCTTTTACCTGTTTTTGGCCATCGGAGCCGCCCTATTCAAGCCAATCATCTCGGCTACCGTAGCAAAAACCACGACCCCTGAAACTGCCTCCATCGGTTTTGGCATCTTCTACATGATGGTCAACATCGGTGCCTTCCTTGGCCCTTTCGTGACCAGCTTTTTCCGGAAGTTTGCATGGGAATATGTCTTTTATGCCTCGGCAGCCGTCATCGCTTTCAACTTTCTTTTGCTGATCTTTCTCTTCAAGGAGCCGGACAGGGAGTACCGGAACAAGACATCCCTTCCGTTGTCAGCCGAATTGAAACGCTTGTTTGGCAACATCTTTCAGGCCATCTCCGACTGGCATTTTCTGCTTTTCCTCCTGATCATCTCCGGATTTTGGACCATGTACTACCAGTTGTTTCTTTCACTCCCGGTCTTCATTGACCAATGGGGAGACACGGCACCAGTATACCAGTTTCTGCATGGGGTTTGGCCATGGCTGGCCGATCGGCTCGGAACACCGGAAGGAACGATTCCTGCGGAACTCATGGTCAACTTCGATGCCGGATGCATCATCCTCTTCCAGATTGCCGTCTCCTCGGTGGCCATGCGCTTCAGACCCTTGCGTGTCATGACCACGGGCATCCTCATCGCCTCCCTGGCCATGGGACTCTGTTTTGTTACCCGCAATGGACTTTGGATGTTGCTCTTCTTAATGGTATTCTCCGTCGGGGAGATGTCAAGCTCCCCCAAAATCACCGAATACATCGGACGGATCGCGCCCAAAGACAAAACCGCCCTGTACATGGGATGCTCCTACATTCCCGTAGCCATTGGTGTGCTATTCGCCGGATTTGTTTCGGGCAATGTGTACCAATCCCTTTCAGACAAAGTCACGCTTGCCGGGAAAGAGGCAATGGCCAGAAACCTGGACATCAGCAAGATCGGCGAACATTTTTCCCAAAATGATTATCTTTATGCCATTGCGCAGAAATCCGGCATGAATCAGGCTGAGTTTACCCGATTCCTTTGGGAGAAATACCATCCCTCTTCCATCTGGATGGTCATTACCGGAATTGGAACCGCAGCGGTTCTTCTGCTCTACCTGTATGACCGATACCTGGTGCCAAAAAAAGTGACCCATGAGAAAGTTTCCTGAAAACCCTTCCTCCATCACCCGGATCAAAAGATGGATGGTCTGTGTGGCCCTGGTGCTGGGCTGCTATCCGGTCCTTGCCCAGGATGGAAGGGACGCCATTACCGGCAGTGAACCTTTCGACACCACTGCCATCGGCCAACTTAGGTTTGCCTTCAGCAATTTGAACTTCTTCAGAAACTACGAATTTAAAAAGGAGACGGTGGATGGTTATACCCTCACCGGTGCCTGGATCCAGCCCCGGCTGGTCTACTATCCCTCGGCTGATCTCCGGCTTGAACTGGGAGCACAGGTAAAGACTTTCAACGGAAGGGATGAATACAAGACTTATCCCTGGTTCACGGCCATCTATCAACCCACCCGATCAATCCAATTCCGAATGGGGAACCTGGATATGAAACGCAACCACGGATTGCTGGATGCCGTATTGAACACGGAACATCCCATCTCCGACAGACCCGAATCGGGAATTGAGGCGATGCTCAACACAGATAAGGTAAAATCAGACCTATGGATCGACTGGCAAAAGATGATTTTCCCGGGGGATCCCTACAAGGAGCGGTTTGCCTTTGGTACGACCTTCGAGTTCAAGCTGGCGGATACCAGATGGATGCATCTCACCCTTCCGATGAGCTTCAACGGCATGCATGAAGGCGGTGAAATCGACAAGGCCGCCGGACCGGCCTATACCCACCTTGCGGTAACGGAAGGATTGAAATTCTCCCGAGAAAGCCGGAATGAACTGATCAACAACTTCCTGGCAGAGATCTTTTTGTTGCAATGTCACTATCCGAAAATTGAATCGATCTTCCCAAAAGCGCGGGGAAATGCACTTTATGTAAGGGCCGGCTTCACTTCGCTCCTGGGAAACCTCCTGGCAGGTTATTGGAAGGGAAATCGTTTCTATACCCCACTCGGCATGCCCTTGTACCAGAATTTCGTGCCCGGATCAGCCTACCAAACCCTCTCCAAGGATCTCTGGACTCTCTCCTATTTTTACAGCAAAACCCTTGGGAAAGCCTCCCGTTTTGGCTTTGCCTTCGAGATGTTCTACAACCCCGCTACCGAGAAAATTTCCAACGCCGCCTCCCTCACGCTGATGATCAACCTCTCGCTGCTGGTCAGGAAAACGACTCCGATTTTCTGATCATCGGACAAAAACCCTTTAACGGCTGATTTTGTTCATCTTATTTTTTCGCAGCGGTTGTTGTTTCAAAAAAAAACAATACTTTTGCAGTCCCGATTTTATCCTAATTTGTCGTTGTTCAGATCGGGAGCGGTACCAACCTTAGCAAATGTTGCCGGACTGAGGCGTCTGGTATACTGGTAACGCAATGGTCTGACTGGTGAACCGACAAAAATGGATTGTATCATTTATAAATTGAACCGAAAGTGAACACTTTAAGTTACAAAACCGTCTCGCTAAACAAAGCGACGGCAGAAAAAGAATGGGTAGTGGTAGATGCCACTGACCAGGTTCTGGGTAGATTGTCAAGTAAGATTGCATTGGTACTCAGAGGCAAACACAAACCGGGTTATACTCCGCACGTAGATTGTGGCGACAATGTGATCGTCATCAATGCGGAGAAAGTCAAACTGACAGGAGACAAGTTGAAAAGTAAGGTCTATGTCCGTTACACGGGTTATCCGGGTGGACAGCGTTTCCAGACGGCAGAAGAACTGCTTGCCAAACATCCTGTACGCGTGATTGAAAAAGCCGTAAAAGGTATGTTGCCTAAGAACAGTCTCGGGGCTAAACTGTTTTCCAATTTGCATGTTTATGAGGGTCCTGCACACAAGAACGAAGCCCAGCAGCCCAAAGTTATTAACCTTGACAATATCAGATAAAAATCATGGAAGTTATTAACGCCCTGGGCAGAAGAAAAACTGCCGTTGCCCGTGTATATCTTACCGATGGCAAAGGAAATATTACCATCAACAAAAGGGATCTGAAAGAGTATTTTCCGGTAGGTACCCTCCAGTATGTGGTTCAACAGCCGCTCGCATTGTGCGAAGTATTGGGACAATATGACATCAAGGTGAATCTGGACGGTGGTGGTTTGACAGGTCAAGCCGAAGCCCTTCGTCTGGGAATTTCACGTGCCTTACTCAAGGTTAACGCTGATTTCCGTCCGAAACTGAAATCTGCCGGATTCCTTACCCGCGATCCCCGCGAGGTTGAAAGGAAGAAACCGGGTCGTCCGAAAGCACGCAAGAGATTCCAGTTCTCCAAACGTTAATCGATTTTATTGTTTCATCATATTAACAACAGGTTTAGCATCTAAATTTCCCGGACTCCTCATCCGGACTACCGGGAAATTGACTGAACAGAAAGTAAACACACCATTATGCCAAGAACAGAATTCAAACAGTTGCTGGATGCAGGCGTTCACTTCGGACACCTCAAACGCAAATGGAACCCAAGCATGGCTCCCTACATCTTCATGGAGAAGAACGGGATCCACATCATCGACCTGCAAAAAACAATTGTCAAGATTGATGAAGCTGCCGATGCTCTCAAGCAAATCGCCCGTTCAGGCCGCAAAGTTATGTTTGTTGCCACCAAGAAACAGGCCAAAACCATCGTTGCTGAGAAGGTAACAGCAGTGAATATGCCTTACGTTGTTGAGCGTTGGCCCGGCGGTATGCTGACCAACTTCCCAACCATCCGTAAAGCCGTCAAGAAAATGTCGACCATCGACAAACTGATGAAAGACTCCAGCTGGGACAATCTTTCCAAGCGTGAAAAACTCCAGATCACCCGTCAAAGGGCCAAACTGGACAAGATCCTTGGTTCGATCGTTGACCTTACCCGTCTTCCCGCTGCCCTTTTCATCGTCGACGTCATGAAGGAAAAGATTGCCGTTCGCGAAGCACAGCGTTTGAGCATCCCCATCTTCGGTATGGTTGACACCAACTCCGATCCGAATGGCATTGACTTTGTCATTCCTGCCAATGATGATGCATCCCAGTCTATCGACCTGATCGTCAGCACCATGTGTGATGCCATCAAGGAAGGTCTGGCCGATCGCAAGGTAGAGCGCGAAAAGGATGAAGCAGATGAAAAATCGCTTTCAACCCTCAAAAAAGGTCGCAAAGCCGTTGCAAAAATCATCGTGGAAGATGACGAAGAGGCTGATTTGGATGAGAAGGATGACCTTTCTGATGAGGAACTTGACACCATCCTCGACGAGGAGGAAGTTGCCGAAGAGGAAGAAGAATAGTCCTGAGAAATTAAACTGATTTTTAGTAATTCCAATATTATCTGAAATGGAAATTAGTACTGCAGATGTAGTCAAATTGCGTAAATCCACAGGCGCTGGAATGATGGATTGCAAGAATGCCCTTGCCGAAGCTGAAGGTAATTTTGACCGTGCCGTTGAGATCATCCGCGAAAGAGGTAAACTCATTGCCAGCAAACGCGCTGACAGAGAATCCTCAGAAGGTGTTGTTCTTGCCAAGACCACGGCCGATCACTCTTTCGGAGCCATCATCTCCCTCAATTGCGAAACGGATTTTGTTGCCAAAAACGAAAACTTCATCGCGCTGACACACAAACTGATCGATCAGGCATTGGCCAACAAGAGTACCAGCCTTGACGCAGTAAAAGCACTTCCGCTGGAAGGACGCACCATCGGCGAACAGGTAATCGAACAGACAGGTATCATCGGTGAGAAGATCGAATTGCCTTTCTATGAGAGCATCTCTGCCGCTTATGTCGTTCCCTACATCCACCCTGGCAACAAACTGGCCACATTGGTTGGTTTCAACAAAACCGTTGATGTTCAGGTAGGTAAAGATGTAGCCATGCAGATTGCTGCCATGAATCCTGTGGCCATTGACAACGACGACGTGGCTCCTGCCATCGTTGAACAAGAGTTGAAGATCGCCAAGGAAAAATTCCGTCTGGAAGGAAAACCGGAAAACATGCTTGACAAGATTGCCCAAGGCGCTCTTGCTAAGTTCTTCAAGGAAAATACCCTTCTGAATCAGGATTTTGTGAAGGACAACAAGATGACCATCCGTCAATATCTTGGCAGCGTTGACAAAGAACTCAAAATTACTGAGATCAAACGTTTCACGTTGAACATTTGATTAAGGTATTCCCCTGGTAAAAAGGCCTCCGCACGGAGGCTTTTTTTATGTGCTTTACTTCTGCCTCCGACGACCGGAAGGCATCGGACCATCCGGTCACAGGGAGAACCTTCAGGAGAACTTATTTCCCGGGGATCGCCATGCATGAAGAGAAGCAATCTCCGGCTATGGGAAAAAGGGCCAAATATTTGCCGGAACGGATGGCCAATAGGGTTTGCAAACATCTAATTTTAGTATAAATTTGTAAGGATAGAGTGAAAAACCGCAACTTGGGTAAAGGTCGACCCAAAGAAGGGCAGATCCTTGTGAACCAATTATTTAATGAGGTTTTTCACTTCAATGTTTCTTGCACAAAACGCAACAGACTATGATCAAATACAATCGGGTTGTTTTAAAGCTGTCAGGAGAGTCTCTTCAGGGCAAATTGCAGCATGGCATTGATACGGATGTGCTCTTTGAGTATGCCGTTCAGATCAAGGAAATTGTTTCCATAGGCATCGAGGTTGGCATCGTCATCGGAGGGGGAAATATCTTTCGGGGACTGACCGGAACCACCAAAGGATTTGACCGCTGCAAGGGAGACCAGATGGGCATGCTTGCCACGGTCATCAACAGCCTTGCCCTTGCTTCCGCCCTTGAGTCGCTCCAGATCAAGGCCAGGGTACTTACCGCCATCGCCATGCAACCCATCGGCGAATTCTACACCAAAGAATTGGCAATCAAAGCAATGGAGAAAGGGGAAGTAGCCATTTTTGCCGCTGGAACCGGCAATCCCTTTTTCACAACCGACACAGCTGCCTCTCTTCGGGCCGTTGAAGTGGGAGCCGATGTGATGATCAAGGGAACCCGTGTGGATGGCGTCTATACGTCGGATCCCGAGAAAGTACCCGATGCCCAGAAGTTCGACAAGATCAGTTTTGATGAAATCTATTCACGCGGTCTTCGGATCATGGACCTGACAGCCACCACCCTTTGCAAGGAAAACAATCTTCCGATCATCGTCTTCAACATGGATAAGAAAGGCAACCTGTTGAAGGTGGTGCATGGAGAACCCGTCGGGACCTACGTCTACCACGACTGAGCGCTCCTGCTGCAAACCAGGGGCTGAATAGATTCTCTTTCCTGCCTAACCGGAGAGAGATATCCCGACAGGAAGTAAATCTTGAACGACTAACAAATTTTCAGAGATATGAACGAGGAAATTCAAATGTTAATGGATGAAACCATCGAGCGGATGGAACATGCGCTGGCTCATCTTGATCATGAATTGGCCCACCTGAGAGCAGGGAAGGCTTCAGCCAGAATGATCGACGGGGTTCATGTGGATTATTACGGATCGATGACCCCGATTGCACAGGTTGCCAACATCAGCACCCCGGATGCCAGAACCATTGCCATCCAACCTTGGGAAAAAAAGATGATCCATACCATTGAAAGAGCCATCATCAACTCCAATCTGGGGTTTAATCCGGAAAACAATGGCGAGATCATCCGTATCAATGTGCCTGTTCCCACGGAAGAGCGCAGAAAAAATCTGGTAAAAGATGCTCACAAGGAGAGTGAGATCGCCAAGGTCAGCGTCCGATCCGCCAGAAAAGATGCCAATGATTTTCTGAAAAAACTACTCAAAGGCAAAGAGATCTCGGAAGATGAGGAAAAGGATGCCGGCGATCAGATTCAGACCCTGACAGACAATTTCACCAAGAAGATTGATGTCATGCTGGCCACAAAGGAAAAGGAGATTCTGACCATCTGATCCTTTGAAAAACGTATCACAAAAGAAGAGGCACCCTCACGGATGCCTCTTCTTTTTTCTTTGCCATGGCCTGGACCATGATCCTGCTATTGTTTCTTGATCAGCAACCAAATATCACTGTATTTGGAGAATTTCTCCCGTACCTCGGCGATCCGGGCACGCGCCTGTGATTCCTCGGCATAGTGGTTTCCGCATACACGGAACATGCCATTCTCATTGCGCAGGATGACGGGTTGGAAGTTTTCAGCGGCCAGTGTCTCTTTCAATCTTTTGGCATTCTCAAACACGGAGAAGCTACCCAAAATCACGAAATAACGATCGTTTCCAAAACTGGCCGTCTCACCCTGTGCTGCAGAGAACCGCTCTTCCTTTGAGGCAACATTGACCTGTTTGGCAGGTTTTGAGGCGGTGGTGGGAGCCGGTGCCGGATTGACAGCAGGCTTGCTAACGGTTTCCTGAGCAACCGGTACAGGTTTTGGTGGTATCTTTTGGGTTTTACATCCTACCAGAAGGATAGCGAAAAGCAACAGAAGGAGATTTAGATTTTTCATGTGATCGGACTTTTTAATTGTTCCACTGTTTTGAGAAAATTATTTTGGTAACATTTCTCACCGGCTAAAGTAATAATATTTTGTAAATGAATGGCACTCCCAAGGGGCTGTTTTCACTCTTCAGAAGGGTGCAACAAAAAAAATAGCGCTCTCTTTCAACAATTTAATAGGAATTTTGATATATTTACGGAAGTGTGGTTTGCTGCCTTTCTGAAAAGGAGCGCATCTCGCCCACCCGACTGACCGAACGAATGAAGAAAAACCAACGCCCATGCAAAAGCAATCTGATCCTTTAATATTTATCGTTGAGGACAATCCTGCCTACAACGATTTGGTAGTGCATTATCTCCACTCTAAAAAATTCAACAATGTAGTGGGTTTGACCAGCGGAGAAGAGTGTTTGAAACGCATCAAGGAAAAACCCGAAATCATCGTTCAGGACTATCTGCTGGAAGGTATGGACGGTATAGAGGTTTTGAAGCAGGTTAAAAAAGTCAATCCGCATACGCAGTTCATCTTCCTGTCAGGCCAGGATAGCGTTGATGTGGCCATCAATACCATCAAACTTGGGGCATTCGACTACATTGTGAAAGATCAGATGGCGCTGAAGAAACTGGTTGATAAGATCATGAAGATCCAGATCCACCAACAGGTTGTCAAAAGCAACCAACGCTACAAAACGGGAATCCTCCTCTTTTTCATGGCCTTGATCGCCATCCTTCTGATCCTGGTGGTCTTTATCTTCATCTTCCCCGAACATTTTAACATGCACCTCAGTTAAAGAAGAAGCCCCGGAGTTTTTCCGGGGCTTCTTCTTTATTTTGTGGCTGCTTTTTTCTCCGCTACAGGCTGAAGGATCGCATCGTAACCCTTCCGGTTGGCCAAGACTACTTTTGCCTTTTCCAGGTCCAGATCATCCCGGAATGAGGCGACCACTGCCCCCTTCTGATAGTAATATCGTCCCACGATCTCATCGGCAAGAAGATCACTTACCTCTTTCCTGAATTTCTTCAGATCCGCATCAACATCCCGGGTGAGACGTTTCCCTAGCGCTTCGAATTCATTTTTGCTTTCTTCGTAAACGCGCTCCCTTTGTGCCGTTTCCATGAGCGCCTTCAAGACTTGCTGGCTGCGTGATTCATACTTGAATGACTTGGAAAGAAGGAACTTATGAAAACCCTCAAAGATGGCATCATCGATGACAAACTGATCGGGCGTTGCGATGGTGGGATGTGCCGCAGCAAATTCGGTTGCATAATCGAAGATGATGTTGTCCTGAACCAGCTTATAGGCCAATTCGCACAGGGTATCCTGGTCGACCTTGACATCCGGAACAATTCCTCCGCCGTCGTAAACGACTCTTCCCCTCTTGGTTTTGAAGGCATGAATCAATGAATCGGGGATGGTTCCAACACTGCCATCCTTGTTCCTGTGGGAATAATCCAGCGCCTGGATGCACCGTCCGCTGGGGATGTAATATTTTGCCGTAGTCACTTTCAACTTGGTGTTGTAGCTCAAATCCCTCGTGGTTTGTACCAGACCCTTGCCAAAAGTGCGGCTTCCCAGAATGACTGCCCGATCCAGATCCTGCAGGGCACCGGCTACAATCTCCGACGCCGAAGCCGAACCTCTGTTGACAAGGAGCACCAAGGGCATCACGGTATCCACCGGTTGCTCAGTGGCACGGTACGTCTTGTCCCATTGTGCCACCTTGCCTTTGGTGCTGACCACCTCTTCGCCGTGGCGAACAAACAGATTCACAATCTTAACCGCTTCGCCCATCAATCCGCCTGGATTGGCACGTAGGTCAAGGACCATGGTGGTGGCTCCCTTTTTGTCGCGCAGCTCCAGAAAGGATTCCTTGATCCGGTCGGCACAACCGTCCGTAAAACTGGACATCCGGATGTATCCCACCTTGTTGTCCAACATCCCGGCATAAGTGACCGGATCAATCTTGATCTCTTCACGGACAATCTCCACTTCAAAGGGTTTCCGGGAACCTGGACGCTGCATTTTCAGCTTCAGGGTTTTTTTGGCCGGACCTTTCAATTTGGCCGATACCTCTTCCACCGTAGCCTTGGTCACCGGCATGCCATCCAGTTCCAGGAAAACATCGCCGGCTTTCAACCCCGCTTTCTGTGCAGGAAATCCTTCGTAAGGCTCGGCTACGATGATGCTGTTTCCCCGTTTGCTGATCAACGCCCCGATGCCGCCATATTCCCCTGTGGTCATGAACTTGAAATCGTCCATGTCTTCCTCCGGAATAAAGGTGGTGTAGGGATCCAGAGATTCCAGCATTTCATCAATTCCCTTCTTCATCAGCTTCTCTGGTTTGACATCGTCCACATAAAAGAGATTCAGCTCCCGGAAGAGGGAATAGAAAATATCGAGGTTTTTGGAAATTTCAAAGTTCTTCTGGTCGGTCTTAAAACTCCAGAATGAGATGCCCATCACCACAACAAGAGCGAAAGTGAGGGTGGCTTTGATGATGTTTTTCTTTTTCATCGAATGGATCCTTCATTGATTTTGTAAAAGGTCGGATTCCTCCTGCGTGAAAACTGCCGGTTGCAAACATTTTCCCTTCCTGTCCGGTTTGCCCGGGAAAGGCATTGGGATGAATCGTTGACCTGTCTCGGCAAAGTTAATAAAAGCATCTTGTTTTGGAGGACCTGACCCGAAATGAATTGGAACAAGACAGCTGCTTGACTATCCATGGATTTGACTACTTTTGGATCAAAACTCGGATCTTGGAAAAAGGACTGGTCATACGTTCTACAGGTAGCTGGTACACAGTGAGAAATGGGCAAAACGAACAAATCGACTGTCGAATCAAGGGAAAGCTGCGCATGAAGGGGGTTCGGACCACCAATCCTGTATCGGTTGGCGACATCGTGCACTACGATCTTCAGGAAGATGCCACCACCCCCAGTGGTCAATCGGGTGTCATCTTCGACATCGAACCCCGCAAGAACTACATCATTCGCAAATCGTCCAATCTGTCCAAGGAGAGCCAGATCATTGCTGCCAATCTTGACCAGCTCTTTCTGATTGTCACCGTCAACTATCCCGTCACACTCACCGGGTTTATCGACAGGTACCTGATTTCGGCCGAAGCTTACCGAATCCCGGCCGGGATCATCTTCAACAAGACAGACCTCTATCAGGAGGCGGATCGCCGTCGGATGGAGGAACTCGTCAGAACATACGAAGGTGTCGGTTATCCCTGTTTTTTGGTCTCCGCAAAGAACAACCAGAACATTGATCCGCTTCGTCACCATCTGGAGGGAAAGACCACCCTGTTTTCAGGCCATTCAGGGGTTGGAAAGTCCTCTCTGCTGAATTGCCTGAAGCCCGACTTAAACCTGAAAACCAACGAAATATCGGATCATCATCTGCAAGGGAAGCACACCACCACCTTCGCAGAGATGTTTGAACTTTCGCCGGGTTCCTGGCTAATCGATACACCGGGGATTCGGGGTTTTGGCGTCATCGACATGGAAAAGAGTGAGATTTCCCACTTTTTCCCGGAGATCTTCCGGCTATTGGATGGCTGCAGATATTTCAACTGCACCCATCTGCATGAACCCGGTTGTGCCGTAAAAGAGGCTGTGGAGGCTAAAAAGATTGCCCTCTCCCGTTACGAATCCTACCTCTCGCTGATGGAGGAGGACAACAGCAAATACAGGGCTGCCTTCTGATACATCCGATTTTGTGGTCAACCGGAAACGTCAACCGGTCATTATCGTATAACCTTTTCGGACAATCCCTTAGACTATGCACACACCCGTTCCCCATCTGCTGATCATTTTTGG
>JAJTBP010000411.1 GCA_021286825.1 Marinilabiliales bacterium
ATTTGGTATCCTTTTGGGAAATCCGCTCCGATACCGAATCTTAGTCGGCCGTATTCGCTGCTACCCAAAATTTGCTGAATACTTTTCAAACCATTGTGACCGGCGTCACCGCCTTTGGATCGCAACCTAATCTTGCCGAGAGGCAGGGCAAGGTCATCCACCAGAATCAGTATATTTTCAAGCGGGATTTTTTCTTTCTGCATCCAATAGTGGACGGCTCTTCCGCTTAGGTTCATGTAGGTATTCGGTTTAAGCAAAAGCAAAGTGCGGGATGCAAACTTCATCTCGGCTAACCGACCATACCGGACCTCCTGAAAAGAAATATTGGACGCCCTGGTCAGGGCATCCAATATCATAAATCCTATGTTGTGACGGGTATTGTCGTATTCTTCACCGATGTTACCCAGACCAACGATCAGATATTTCATCCTATGATGGAATGAGAAGCATTCAATTACTTCTTACCTGTGGGTGCATTCATGGCTGCACGAGCCGCACGGGTAACGACAACTGTTGCTACAGGTACTGATTTGTTCAGAATTACGTCAAAACCTTCTGCCTTGATGTCTCCGACACGGATGCTTTCACCAATACCGAGGTTCGTAACGTCGATGACGATTTCGTCCGGAAGGTTGTTGAAGTTGCCTTTCACCTTCAATGTACGAAGGTTGGCTTTCAGACGACCCCCTTGCTGGATACCTTTGGCATATCCTTCCAATTTTACGGGAAGATCAACCTTGATGGCTTTCTTGTCGCTGATTTCGAGGAAGTCAATGTGCAACAATTTGTCAGTAACGGGGTGGAACTGAAGTTCCTGCATGAAGGCATTGTAAACCTTGCCGTCGATGTCGATTACTGCCTGGTACACTTTGGGAGTGTAAACCAATTTGCGGAATTCGCTTTCGGGAGCAAAGAAATGAATCGGTTCTTCACCACCATAGAGTACGCATGGTACCAAGTCCTGAGCTCTCAGTTGCTTGGAATCTTTTTTTCCAAGTGCCTGACGCGCAGTACCTTTAATTTCAAATTTTTTCATCTTTTCTTTTTTAACGTTAAAGTGTTTACTCAGACATCCCTTGTATTGGAAGGGCGTCCGCATCACACCCTTAAAGGCATGCTGCGAAAATAGGGTGCAAAGGTAATGAAAATATTAGGAAAACCTTCTGGCGGCGAAGATAATATCAAAAAAAGTCGGCCCCTGTTTAAATGAAAGCAGAGCTGATGGATTTGTTCTCGTACACTTTTTGGATCACATCGGCAAAAAGCGGAGCACATGAAAGCACGGTAATCTTATCAGATGATCGTTTGAGTGGGATTGAGTCGGTCAACAACACTTCGTCGAGGGCAGAAGCTTCCATTCTTTCAATGGCTGAACCAGAGAGAACAGCGTGGGTTGCGCAGGCCCTGACAGACCGGGCACCCTTGGACTTCATCAAATCAGCGGCTTTCGCGATGGTTCCTCCGGTGTCGATGATGTCATCAACAATGATCACATCCTTGTTTTCGACATCCCCGATCAAGGTCATGGAATCAATCATGTTGGCTTTGGAGCGGGTCTTGTGACAGATCACCATGTCTGTGCTCAAATGTTTTGCGAAGACATTGGCCCTTTTGGTGCCTCCCGTATCTGGAGAAGCAACGACGATGTCCTTCAAGCCCATCTGTTTGATGTAGGGAATGAAAAGTGCTACAGCGCTGAGGTGATCCACCGGCACATTGAAAAATCCCTGGATCTGATCGGCATGAAGATCCATGGTGATCAATCGGTCGATTCCGGCAGTAGAGAGCATGTCTGCCACCAGTTTGGCACCAATCGAGACCCTTGGCCGGTCTTTTCGGTCTTGCCTGGCATAGCCGAAGTAGGGAATAACGGCAATGACTTTGTAGGACGAGGCTCTTTTGGCCGCATCTATCATGAGAAGCAATTCCAGAAGATTATCGGCTGGAGGAAAAGTAGACTGGATGATGAAGGTAAAGGAGCCGCGGATGGTCTCTTCGTAACAGGGTTCAAACTCACCGTCGGCAAAACGAGGGCAGGATGATTTTCCCAATTCGAGTCCTGCGTTATCTGCAATTTTCTCTGAGAGATACCGGGATTCGTTTCCGGTGAACAGCTTGAGATTTCTGGCCATAACTTTCGATTTGCGCGATGAACCGCGTTGATGACGACAAAAATATAAAAATCCGGTTGTACAGGAGGTCTCTTTGGTGCATTTTGCTTAAAAAAATAGCCGAAAGAAAAATCTCCGGCTGATAAAATCAAGGCTGTTCGGCCCTTTCATGACATTTGGGGATGCATGGTA
>JAJTBP010000412.1 GCA_021286825.1 Marinilabiliales bacterium
GGGGGATGAGCAGGTGACCAAACAATTGTACAGCGAGGCGATCAGCAATTATCAAGCTGCGCTGGTGATCAAACCTGGTGACAAAGGAGCAACGGCCAAATTGACCAATGCAAAAGGATTATTGGATAAGCTCAATGCTGACAAGGCCAAACAGGAGGCGGAGTTCAACCGGCTGCTGACAGCGGGAGATGAACAGGTGACCAATCAATTCTACAGCGAGGCGATCAGCAATTATCAATCGGCTTTGGTAATCAAACCCGGTGACAAAGGAGCGACAGCCAAGCTAGCCAATGCGAAGGGTTTGCTGGATAAAATCAATGCTGACAAGGCCAAACAGGAAGCAGAATTTATTCGTCTTGTCAGCATGGGCGACGAACAGGTTGTCAAACAAATGTATACTGAAGCAATTCAAACATTTAGGTCGGCTTTGGGATTGAAGCCCGGGAATGAACAGGTCAGATCAAAACTCGACCATGCGCAAAACCTATTCGATAAATGGCAGGCAGACCAGCGCAAAGTCATGGAGGAAAAAACCAGACAGGCAGAAAAGCGGCGGCGTTTCGATGAGTTGATCAAACAAGCCGACCAACTTTTCACGGATGGGTCCATGCGGGATTCAAGAAAATTGTATGTGCAATCCCTGCAGATTTTTGAGAGCGAATTACATCCCAAAGAAAGCATCACCCGCATCGATACTTTGCTGGCACAACAGGAAAGAGTCAGATTGTTGGCTTTACAAAAGTCAGACGAGGAGAAAAAGTTGCGGGATGCCGGCAGTTATCAGTTAAACATCGGAATGGCCGATAAGCAATTGAGTCAGAGCAACTGGACAGTGGCTGTTTACTATTACCAGGAGGCGCTTCGCTACAAGGATGGGGACAAATATGCGACCGAAAAGATTCTTTCCTGCAATAAAATGATCGAGGGTAGTGTGACTGCAGAAAAGATGAAGGAATATGAAGACAATTTGAAACAGGGAGACAAAGAACTCAAGGACAAAAACTATAGTTCCGCCAGATTCCATTTTGGCAGGGCTTATGCCATCATGCCATGGGAAGAATACCCCAAAAATCAATTGAAATCGATAGAAAAATTGCTATCTTCCACCAATTGGGAGGGCAAAGATGCCGCTTATGGGGAGGCAATCAAAAAAGCGGAAGAAGCCATTGCCAAAAAGAACTTTGCAGTGGCTCGTTTCTACTTTCAGTCGGCCATTACCCTGAGACCGGAAGAGGCTTATCCCAGGCAACAATTAAAGCGTTTATCTGAAGAAAAGTAAAACAATTTCGTTTATTTTTCGTAATTTACAATAAAATCAAGCCTTTCAACAATTGTTTGATTGGTTTGTTATTCTTGATCATTAGAACTTTGACCTTTACCATGACAGACAAAATATACATACCTGCCGATTATGTCCCGGTGCTGATTCAATCGCTTGTTGCATTTGGATTTGTGGCAGTAACCATGGTGGCCACGCATTTCATCACGAGTAAGCGGAAAAGGATCAGAACCTTGCGAAAGGATGAAAATTTTGAGTGCGGCATTGAGGTGCAGGGCAATGCAAGATTTCCCTTTTCTGTAAAATATTTTTTGGTGGCCATTCTCTTTGTTCTCTTCGATGTGGAGATCATCTTTTTCTATCCTTGGGCCATCAATTTTCTTCAAATGGCATGGCGTGAATTCTTTGCCATGTTGCTTTTTGTCTC
Source organism: Marinilabiliales bacterium (assembly GCA_021286825.1). GTDB lineage: Bacteria > Bacteroidota > Bacteroidia > Bacteroidales > Prolixibacteraceae > CAINVV01. The sequence goes on from JAJTBP010000412.1 coordinate 1,707, forward strand.
GCTCCTTTTGTTCGGTTTCTACTATATCTACAAAAAGGGAGCGCTCGAATGGAACAATGACGAATAAACAGATGTTACGATTTCTGACATGACAAACTATACGATAGTTGATCCGCCGGAAGGTTATGCCGCTCCCGGCTTTTTTGCTACATCACTCGATAAGGTGATTGGCTTGGCCCGAAAAAATTCCATTTGGCCCCTGCCTTTCGCAACTTCTTGTTGTGGCATTGAATTCATGGCGACCATGGGAGCCAACTATGACCTGGCTCGTTTTGGTTCTGAAAGATTGAGTTTTTCACCCAGGCAAGCCGATCTGTTGATGGTCATGGGGACCATCGCCAAGAAAATGGGACCCATTGTGAATCAGGTATACGAACAAATGGCAGAGCCCCGTTGGGTATTGGCTGTTGGAGCCTGCGCATCGAGTGGTGGAATCTTCGACACCTACAGTGTGTTGCAAGGAATTGACAGAGTTGTACCCGTTGACGTCTACGTACCGGGATGTCCGCCAAGACCTGAACAAATTTTGGATGGTTTCATGAAAATTCAGGAACTGGTTGGCAATGAGTCTCTCAGAAGACGTTACTCGCCTGA
>JAJTBP010000413.1 GCA_021286825.1 Marinilabiliales bacterium
ATGTGGAGGAGCAATGCATCAATGTGCTGAAGACTTCGGATGTGCAGAAAGCCTACAAGGAGCGCACCTTGACGGTCAATGGTTGGGTCTTTGACATCCACAGCGGTGAACTGATCGACCTAAAGATTGATTTTGACAAGATCCTGCAGAAGATCATGGAGATCTACCGGATCGTTTAGACGAAGTTCGTAGCGCAGCGTGTTGGAAAAGTCTGCTTTTTTTGGTAGGTTTAAGGATACAAAGAGAGGATTATTGATCCCTCATCACCTTTCCTTTATGTCCCATGAACCAGCCATCGAAAAAGAAAAGCGGAGGCAAGCCAAAGGCTCGACAATCGAATGAGGCGCTCACTGAAGCGACGCATGATTCGGTGGTCAAGGAAGAGAAGGAGACAAAAGATCCTCCGGAAAATCCCCATCAAAACCGCTCCGCCATGGAAGTTCACCACCATCCGCATCTGCACCATCTAAAAAAAGGTGTCCGGGAGTATTTGATTGAGTTTTCACTGATTTTTCTGGCCATAACCCTGGGTTTCTATGCCGAGCAGATCCGTGAACATATTACTGAGCGTCACAAGGAGGCGGCTTACATGCGGTCGCTCTACCGGGACCTTCGGTCTGATTCGATCTCGATTGAGGAGTCTCTGCGTGCCAAGCACGTGCTGATGGAGAAATTTGACAGCCTACAGAAAATCCTTCTCCTGCCCGATCTGAAACCCTACAATGAGCAAATCTACTATCTGGAAAGGTGGCTAATCCTGAGTTATAAGTTCAACACCCACGATCTCACCTACAATCAGATGCTCAGTTCCGGCAACCTACGCATCATTTCCAACCCTGAACTTTACAGCGCAATAGCCGGGTATTACAAAACCATCTACCTGTTTATCCCGATCGAGCCCAAACTAAGTATCATCGATCGAGGGGAGATCATCGACCTGGAGGCAAGGATGTTTAATCCGATGCAGTTGTGCAGTCTATCGGGCAACAAACCAGCGGATTTCTATCATCTGATCAAGAGACCAAGCGGCAAACTGGATCCCATTCATGCAGAGCCCCATGATTTGAAACTTCTGTATCTAAAAATCGACCAGGCCATCGTATCAACGGCGTCAGCCGTCTTCTTTCTTCAGGAGATCAAGAAACAGCTGGCAGAGATCATGACCCAGCTGCGCCTGGCATACGAAGTAGGTTGATTTTCGGTCCGCCTTTGAATGAAGCCAACTACCCATCCTCGAACAAGACAACTTTCATCCCATGCGTTACTATTTCATCGCAACGATTTCAATCCATGACCCGGAAGGTTACCAACAATACCTGGACAGGGCAGATGACGTCTTCGGCCGTTACCATGGAAAATACCTGGCAGTGGATCCACAACCCATCCTTGTGGAGGGAGAAGGGACGCCCACGCGAACCGTCCTGATCGAATTTCTTGACAAAAGTGATTTTGAAACCTGGTACCACTCTTCTGACTACCAGGAGATCCTCCGGTTCCGGTTGCAGTCGGCCCATTGCCATTCGATCCTGGTTGCAGGCAAATGAATCGGTTGGCTTGGGATTTCCGGAATTTCAGTCAATGTATTATTTTTGAAATGGGTGACCCCTTTGTCACCATTTGGATTGTCACGCGTCTATTGCAATGGAAGTATGGTTGCATAGACTCCATGATTTCCCCCTTCCGGGGATCGGTGAGCAAAATTTGCCCATCGATCCCCGGAAGGAAAACAGACCTTTCATGAGCATGATGGCAAAAAAGAGAAGATTCGGTGATTTTATCGGCAGCGGAAGGAAAATCATGGTTACCGTCGTTGGTATGGTGGTCCTGTGTCTGATCATCGGCCATATTTATCCGGGCATATTTGCCCTGGATGGCTCTTACCCGTGGCTACACTGGGTCTCTCTTCTGTTGCTGACCGTCGGAATCATCAATTGGGCCTGGACGATCCTCCTGATTGTCCGAATGATCCCCCGTGGCCTGTTGATTACGACCGGACCCTTTTCGCTGGTCAAGCATCCCTTGTATACCGGAGTGGCCTGGCTCATCTTGCCCGAAATTGGATTTCTGTGCCACAGTTGGCTGGGACTAATCCTGGGATTGGCGATGTACCTCGCGACCCGGATCTTAGCGAAAGAAGAGGAAAAGCAACTTGCCGCCACTTTTGGAAAGCAGTGGGAGGCTTATTGTCAAACAATCGTCCTGCCCTGGTTGTAGTCAGGTCAGGAGAACAGCGTCGAATGCATGGAAGGAGCGAAAAAACTGGTCAAGCTCGGATGGCGACTCG
>JAJTBP010000414.1 GCA_021286825.1 Marinilabiliales bacterium
ATGGCAAAACTGATGGAATTTTCAGAGGACGCCTGAGAAATCAGGATCACATTGATCTCCTCCCGGGCAAGTGCACCGAACAAACGCATGGCGATCCCCGTTACACCCACCATCCCCAAACCTTGAACGGTGAAGAGGGAGATGCCATCGATGGAGGAGATACCCTTGATCGGATGTTGAACTCCTTCCAGCGGTGTGTTGCCAATCAGAGTCCCTTCCGCCTCAGGATTCATGGTATTCTTGATCAGAACCGGTATCGACTTTTGATAAACGGGCAAGATGGTTGGGGGATAGATCACTTTGGCTCCAAAATGGGAGAGTTCAAGCGCTTCACTGTAAGTCAGCTGACGAATGGGATAGGCTTTGGAAATGACCCTTGGATCGGCTGTCATGAAACCATCCACGTCGGTCCAGATTTCCAGTTGTTCTGCGTCAATCGCCGCAGCGAAAAGGGCTGCCGTATAATCGGAACCACCCCTGCCCAAGGTGGTTACGGTTCCGTCTTCTGCAGCAGAGATAAATCCTGGAGCAACCGCCAGTCGACGGAGGCCGGAACAGGCCGATGCGATCCGTCGGTAGGTCTCTGCGACCACCACATTGGCTTTCCCGTGGTTTTTGTCTGTAACAATGAGCGAGGCACTGTCGATCCAGACAGCATCCAGGTATTTCGCAATGAATAGGGAAGAGAGACGTTCTCCAAAACCCAGGACCTTATCCAGTGTCTTGGGTGTCAATTCCCCGATCAGACTCACTCCCTGCAGGATTTTTTCCAAATCGTCGAAAAGAAGTTTCATGCTGGCTGTCACATCCACAAGCATTGCCGGGGCAAAAAGCCCCTCCATGATCTGCTCATGCCGTTTTTTTACTTCAGCAAGGAGAGGTGCGATATCACTCCCCCTTGCACCGGCTAGGGCTGTGGCCAACAACTTGTCGGTCACTCCGCCAACGGCACTCACGACGACAATGAGTCCGTTCTGCTGATTCTTCACAATTTCGCTGATTCGCTTAATATTTTCAACAGAACCGACCGATGTACCACCAAATTTTACAACTTTCATAGGAATTGTGTTCTGATTTATCATTTGGCATTTTCGCAAATGTCAAAAAAAAATCCGGACCAATATAGAATTAGTCCAGATTTAGCGATTAATTCACATTGTTATTTCTCCATCGAAGGAACGTAATTGTCTATAATTTTCTTCTCGATCTCCTCAGACAACTCCGGATTGTCCATCAGCAAAGCCTTGACAGACTCCCTTCCCTGACCCAGCTTTGTTTCGCCATAGCTGAACCAGGAACCACTCTTCTTGATGATGTTCAATTCGACTCCCAGATCAATGATTTCTCCGGTTTTGGAGATCCCTTCACCAAATACGATATCAAATTCAGCCTTCCGGAAAGGTGGCGCCATCTTGTTTTTGACGATCTTGACACGCGTATGGTTGCCCTGAACCTCTTCTCCATCCTTCAACTGACCAATCTTCCGGATATCCAATCGAACCGAGGCATAGAATTTCAACGCATTTCCACCGGTTGTTGTCTCCGGGTTGCCAAACATCACGCCAATCTTGTCTCTCAGCTGGTTGATGAAGATGCAGCAGGTTTTGGTCTTGCTGATGTTGGCCGTCAGTTTTCTCAAGGCCTGTGACATCAGACGTGCCTGAAGACCCATCTTGCTGTCGCCCATTTCTCCTTCGATTTCCGCTTTCGGCGTCAAAGCTGCCACGGAGTCGATGACGATGATGTCAATGGCACCCGAACGAATCAGGTTGTCGGCAATTTCGAGTGCCTGCTCTCCATTGTCGGGTTGTGAAATCAGCAGTTCATTGATGTTAACACCCAACTTGGTGGCATAAGCCGGATCAAAGGCATGCTCCGCATCGATGATGGCGGCAATGCCTCCTTGCCGCTGGGCCTCCGCTATCGCGTGGATCGCAAGGGTTGTTTTACCGGATGATTCAGGACCATAAATCTCAATCACCCTTCCCTTGGGGTACCCGCCGATTCCCAGGGCCAAATCCAAAGCGATCGAACCGGAACTGATGACTGGTACATCATCCACTGGCTTGTCGCCCAAACGCATGATGGAACCTTTGCCGTAATTCTTTTCAATCTTATCCATTGTTAGCTGTAAAGCCTTCAATTTTTCAAGGTTGACCGCTTTGTCTGCTGCAACCGTCTTTTCGTCTTTTGCCATTATTTGCTCGTATTAAATATTTAATTCTTTGGCAACCTGTGCCGTATGCTGTTTGGTATCCCCCTTGGTAAAAATCTTTTC
>JAJTBP010000055.1 GCA_021286825.1 Marinilabiliales bacterium
GAAAGTCTCGATCATCGGTCTTGACTTCGCCGGTGTCAGAAGGGGAAAAGAACATGGCAGGGCCGATCAGCTCTGTGCAGATCAGGGTGTTTTCATCGTAGAGAATCTTTGCAACCTGGAATTCATTTTGAAGGGGGCTCCCCATGCCTTTTTTACCGCCCACACCTACCCCATTGCTCTGGAAGGGGCTAGCGGTTTGCCCTGTCGGGTGGTGGGCCGATTATGAGAGGGGGAAAATGTTCCGTCTGCGATCCGTCAAAAGACACAACGATAGCTAAGACCCAGTCCGCCATTGCCATAAGCTACCGGCATCCACATTTTGCGGGCGCTCCAGAGTGAACCGTGACGGCTCTCCTTTTTGTGTCCGCGGGAAAGTGCAATCCTTCCACTGGCATAACCGATGGCAAGGGCCAGGGGATAATCCCCCATCCAATGTACTCCGTTGTGTATCATGGCAAAACCGAGTACTCCCATGAGTGAATAACCCACAGGCTTGACCCAATGGTTATCCGGATAGTTTCCGGCAATGACAGTCACGGTAGCCATGGCGGTAGCCAAATGTCCCGATGGAAAGGCATCGTAGTTCGAGACATCTTTTTGGTAAACCCCCGGATTGGTGAGGGGATGCCAGGCCCCACCGGGTTGGGTGGCCCGAAAGGGACTTTGCCTGCCCGAAATCCTTTTGATTGCCTGGACCGTCACACCCAACGTTACAAACATTTCGAGCAATTGGGAGGAAGTCTGGCGTGCCCGGTAGTCATTTTTGCAAAGGCCATATCCCCAGAAACTGCCGGCGATCAGCAGACTGGGCCAGCCTTCTCCCATGGAGTAGAAGATGGAGTTAAGGTTTTTGGGGATGTCGATGATCGGAACCCTGGCACTCCCAATGCTGAGTTCCACACGGTGGTACAAACGGTCCGGATCCAGTCCGATGCCATTCCCCACAAAATTGACGGCATCGGTGATGTGCTGATCAACGGCTATCAACGCGGCAGTGGTACCCACGATCATACCCAAATTGCCCAGGTTCTCCTTCTTCACCGATACCTTGTATAAATCTGCAAAATCCGAGGGTATTCGGGTAAGGAACCCGAAAGGCTTGGGTCTGAAAAAAATCATTCTGGCCGAGTCCCCACTTTCATAAACCTGCGCTTTGACCAAACGATCCCCCTTCCTGGTTTTGACCACAAGCAGGGTGTCCCGACCGCTATGTGCCATCAGCAACAAAGGCAGGAGCAGGATCAGGATCAACATCAGTGCCTTGATCCGAAAGTAAAGACCTCCCAAAATGCCAAGTAATATCATCCTATTTCCATTTATTCAACTTGTTCTTATACAAATAATTGGCAGACTGATAATAGGTTACTGCGTCCATCAGCAGACTGTCAGATTTGGCTTGCGGCTCCATGCTCCCCTTCTCCCGGTCGATGGTGTAAAAGGTGCATTTTTGCTGCGGACTGAGAATCGTCAGTTGGTTGTTGCGGATGTATCCAAGTTTCTGATAGTTGGCGATGAAAGCCCGTTCCTCATCAGGAGCCATCTTCAGGATGTCTTTGCCAAAAAATTTGGAATCATAGCTCCAGTTGAGGATTCCGAGCAAGGTTGGTCCGACATCGATCTGGCTGCATTGTTTGTCAATTTGCTGAGGGGTGACCAAGCCTGGATTGTAAACGATGAATGGAATCCGGTAATCCATGAAAGGCAGCTCCGTTTGTCCGGCACTACCTGCGCAATGGTCGGCCATGATGACAAACAGGGTATTGTTGAACCAGGGTTTAGCCGAGGCTTTCCGGATGAATTCAGTGATGGCATAATCGCAATATTTCACCGCTCCCTCCCGGTTGGTGCCCGAAGGAATGTCTACCACACCTTCCGGATAGGTAAAGGGACGGTGGTTGGAGGTGGTCATTGCCAGATTGAGAAAGGGTTTACCCTCTGCAAAGGATTGATCGGATTCTTTCAGCACCTTGTTGAAAAGGTCCTGATCACACACGCCCCAGGCATTGGAGAAGGTGATCTCATCCTTGGATAAATCGCTGTGATCGATGATGGAATAGCCGTTGTGCTCAAAGAAATAGTTCATGTTGTCGAAGTATCCGTAACCTCCGTAGATGAACTTCAACGTATAGCCTTTTTGTTTGAAGATCTGCCCCAGTGAAAACATGTTTTCATTGTTGGCCCTTTTGATCACACTTTGTCCAGGTTTCGGCGGAGCCGACAGGGCGACGGCCTCCAATCCCCAGATGGTTCGTGTACCCACGGCATAGAAATTGGTAAAGAGCAACGACTTTTTGACCAAGGTATCCAGTCCGGGAGTCAGCTTCCCTTTTTTACTGCCGAGGTATTCCAGAAACTCGCCACTCAGGCTCTCAACGGTGATAAAGATTACATTGTGCCGTTTCTCCTCACCAACATTGGCAATGTGACGAGTGATGTCATAGGTGTCAGAACCGGTATAGCTGCTGTTGCTGCTCTTGAGCAAGGTCTTGAGTCGTTCGAAATTGGCCGGATTTTCCCTTTTGACATAGAACGTCTCGTAATCCAGTTCATTGCTGAAAAAGGCGGCAAACAGGGAGTAAATGCCATTCTTCGACAATTCGTTGTTGTACCGATTTCCGGTTTTTTCGGCCCAGGAATAGTTGACCGTCAAATAGGCAAACAACGGGAAAACCAGCAAGATGGCGCTTGTTTTCAACCGCTGCCGAAACTGGCTGGTACCATTCGTCAGCCGCTTCACCTTCCCGGTTCTCACCAGCAGATAGATGGCCAAAAGATTGATGGACAGGATGGCCGCAACCAGATAGGGAATCGGATAGGATTCGTTGATGTTTCCCAGAACCTCTGTGGTGTAAACCAGGTAATCGACGGCAATAAAATTATAGCGTACCCCAAACTCATCCCAAAAGAAATATTCGGCCACGCCGTTGAAAAAGATGATGAAAAAGGTGATAAAAAAGAGCAGGTACATTACGGACCTCTTCAGTGCCTTATCCGGAAGAAAGAGCAGGAGGAGGACAATGGGGATCATAAAATAGGAGAAAGCCGTCAGGTCAAAGAACAATCCCAACAGATAGACGGTGGCCAGTTGTAGGATGCCCGTATTCGCTTCGCCAAAAGAGAGCGTCAACAAGACGGTCCTACTCAGGAAGGAGGTTAACAGAAAAATAATCAATATCCAGAAGAGTATTCCGTAGCGATTGTCGCCCAATTTGTTCAATAATTGCTTCATTTTACAAAATCCGCCCGTCCGGGGTTATGGGTCATCGCGAGGCGGTATGGCTCAAATATAAAAATATCCAATCTAATTTCTGCTTATCATCTCATCTTTTGAGTTGCATTTTGAACTTATTTGATACTTTTGAGTTATTGTACAAAGTATTATCATTCCGCGCATTATCCATGAAACCCAAAACTGAACCATCCTTTATCGGAGATTGGTGGCCCGAGCGGCTATCTTTCAGCTTTTTCATGTTGTTGCTATCCCTGCTGTCGGCCTTGCCTGTCCTGGGTCAGAGCCTACAGGAGGCACAGACCCTTGCCCACAATGGGGAAAGGATCAAGGCAAGGGAGATGTGCAAGACCATTCTATCCAAGGATTTTGATGCGGATGTGGCCGTCCTTCTGGCCAGAACCTATGCCTGGGATGGAAGTTATGACTCTTCCCGGGTGGTCATCCAGGAAGTCCTGAAGCGCTATCCTACCCATTATGATGCCCTGGATGCCATCTCCGATGTTGAATTTTGGAATGAAAACTACAAGCTAGCCGTCGGGTATTGCGATACCTATCTGGAAAAAGAACCCGTGAATGAATATTTTCTGCTCAAAAAGGCAAAAATTCTAAGTGCGGCAGGTGAGTATCACCAGGCAGGAAAGGCCCTCACCACTCTGTTGAAGAGCCATCCGCACAATGCCGATGCGATCCGCAAACTAGCTTCCATTCGGGAGGATGAGCGAGGCAACAGGATTCGTCTCGCCTATACCTATGATTTTTTTGAAAAGAAATCGGGGAAAGATCCATGGCATCTGATGGCCCTCTCCTATACCAAAAAATTACCGGTGGGATCGGTGATTGGCCGGATCAACTGGGCCGAGAGATTCGGAAAGAAAGGCTTTCAGTATGAGACGGATCTTTATCCCCATTTGGGTGAAAATGACTATGCCTACCTGAATTTTGGCCTTTCCAATGCCTCCATATTCCCCGGTTTCCGGATGGGCGGTGAATGGTACCATAGTTTTCCCAAGGCTTTCGAGGGATCGCTGGGCGTACGGTCACTCTTCTTTTCGGGTTCTACCACCTGGATGTATACGGCCACAGTCGGAAAGTACATCGGCAATTACTGGATCTCGCTCAGACCCTTTGTGATACCCGGATCGACGGGCACCTCGGTTTCTGGTTCGATTCAGGTAAGGAAATATTTCTCCGATCCGGAAGATTACCTGGGACTGAAACTGGGCTATGGTGTCTCACCGGATGACCGCTCTCGCGGAGACGGCAGTTCATCCTATTACCAGCTGAAGTCCCAATCTGCCAGGGTTGAGTACGATCACCTTTTCCGCAGGTTATGGGTTGCCACCATCGGCTTCTCTGTAGCCAATGAGCAATATCCGAATGGCCAGGGATACATGATGAACTATTCGCTTGATTTAGGCATCAGCAGGGTCTTTTAACAACTCTTTCTTCATGAAATATACACCACCCATCGATTATCTGATCAGGCAATCCATCAAGAAATTCATTGCCTTGTCGCTCGTGCTGGCGGCCTCGCTGGTTGCGGTCCGGTTTTATGAGATGATTTTTATTTCCGGCAAAGCCGGATACCCCACGGGAAGTACCATAGACGGCATCATGGGCATTCCATATGATCTGACGCTGACCCTTCGTTTTGGGGCATGGCTTCTGCTGCCCTTTCTTTTGCTGGATCATTACCGCCCGGTGACCGCCAGAAATCTCTTCATCGGATTGGCAGTGGCCATGGTGACCGGCAATGTGATGTTGATCCGGTATTTTGCTGCCACCCGCATACCCTTGGGATCCGATCTGTTCGGCTATTCGTTGGCTGAAATTCGTCAAACGGTTGGAGCCTCCGGCGAAATGGGACTGGGAACGCTCTTCCCCATCTTCTTTTTTGCAGCCGTTTCGGGGTATGTGCTCTACAAATATGGCACCTTCCGTATCAACAACACGGTGATGGTCCTTTACCTTGTCCTGCTTCTGTTTTCCATTCTGCCCTTTTCCTCCCTGGTACCGGACCCAACCGATTTCCGCAGCGAATTCCGGATGAACATCTCGGCCAATAAATTGGGACTTTTTACCGTAAGTGTGGCCCGTTATTTCGGAGAAAAACCGGCCTTGGGTGGCATCGATCCCGAATCTCCGGAAGGAAGAAAAATGCTGCTCTCCAATGCCACACCCGCTCAGGATTCCAACCCATCCTCCGTTACCCATCCTGACAACACTGGCGTTTCCACCTATCTCTCATCAGATTATCCCTTCTTGCGTACCGATCGGACACCCGATCTCTTGTCTCCATTTTTTGATCCGAAGATCAAAGAGCCCAACATCATCTTCATCGTGGTGGAAAGTTTGGGCAGGGCCTATTCGGGCCCAAATGCCTATCTGGGCAGTTTCACCCCCTTCCTGGATTCACTGATGCAAAAGAGCCTCTATTGGGAAAACTGTCTGAGCAGTTCGGGAAGAACCTTCAGTGTCCTTCCCACCTTACTGGGATCTCTTCCCTTCGGAGATAAGGGTTTTGCCGAGCTGGGCAGCAAAGCACCTGCGCACCTGAGCATGATCAGCTTCCTGAAAAAACAGGCCGGTTATTCTTCCGCCTTCTATTACGGAGGCAATCCCTCCTTCGACTCCATGGAGCCTTTCCTGAGGGGGGAAGGAACCACCCGAATTGTAGGGGAGTTTGATTTCGGATCCGGATATGAGAAGTTGCCATCAGACCGGGACAAATATACCTGGGGGTACGGCGACAGGGAATTGTTCCGAAAATACCTGCAGGATCTGAAGGTCAAAGAGGGAAGCAAGCGGATGGATGTTCTGCTGACCCTTGCCATGCACAGTCCTTTTCTGGTGCCCAACCAACAGCATTACAACCAAATGGTCGAGAACCGGATGAACGACCTCAAACTGAGTGAACATCAAAAAGAGTACAACCGGCAGTACATCCCCCAATTTGCCACCATGCTCTATTTCGATGATGCGCTGCGCTATTTCATGACCGAATTCAGCCATCTGAGTTCCTTCGCAAATACAATCTTCGTCATCACCGGCGACCACCGCATGCCTGAGATACCCATCAGTACCCAACTCGATCGTTTTCATGTGCCTTTGGTCGTCTATTCTCCTTCGGTCACCAAGCCCCAAAAATTTTCAGCCATCGTCAATCATTTTGATGTAACACCCTCCCTCATGACCCTGTTGGGAAAAAGAATGGGGATCAAAATGCCAGCCGTGACCACCTGGATCGGCAGAGGATTGGATACCAATGTCTCGTTCAGATCCATTGGCACCTATCCGATGAAGCGGAATGCCACGGAACTGACCGACTACCTGAATGGCAATTTCTTCCTCTCCGGATCTACACTCTATGCCGTCTCTCCAACGCTGGATATTGAACCAATCAACAATCCATCCGTAAACCAAAGAATGCAGACCGAGTTCAACATTTTCAAAACAAAAAACAGCATCATCACAAAAGGCAATTACCTGGTACCTGACTCCCTGCTCACCTATATCAAACATTGATTTATGCCGTTCTTCAGGAAATGGCTTTTGTTTCTTTTTTTCATCCCCTCTTTGACCGTTGCAGCAGCATCCGGGAAAGGGATCGTGATTGCCAGCGAAAGCGATCAACTGGAGTTGTTCAACGCAGATTCGTTGAAAGTCCTTGCCTTTGCCGATTCGATCACGGCCGACTTCAACCGCGTCATTCTCCATCTGGGCCAAGGTTATGCCTTTCGAACGGGTGGCATCCACGCCACGGAAAAAAGTCGCACCAACCTTCGGCTGTTTGCGGATCGTCTCCGGGAAAAGAAGATTCCCCTGACATTATGGTTTCTGGACAGTTTTGGGAAAGAGGCCTTCGAAGAAATCTACCAGAACTATAAACCCATCTCAGACGAGAACGTCCGGGTTCTCGACAGTCTGCAAATTCCTTACGATGGGATCGCCGTCGACCTGGAATGGTTCAATCTCAACAATGGGAAGAACCATGCAAGGTTCGAAGAGATCCTCTCTTATCTGCACGACCGACTGAAGGGAGAAAAGAGACTCTACTTCTTCGCTCCGTTGCAGGAATCCAGACAGGAAAATGAACGCAGAGGATTCCACATTTCAAAGCTGCTCAGGTCTGCAAACGCTCCGCTTGCCATGTTTTACCCTGCGGAAAGCGGATTTCATGTCAACAGAAACGAAGTGCTACCCAACTTCGGGAAGGAAAGGATCGAGCACCTGAAACAACATTTCAGGAAACAAAAGTGGGAGGTAATCCTGGGCTTGGGCGAAAAATGGCTGTGCCAATTTCACCACGACCTAACCGAGGTAGAAAGTCTGAAATCTCCGCCCATCCTTCAGCCAGACAAATTGAAGCTGGAAACTTCCCGAACGGACGAATACTGGCAAACAGAGACTTATGCCGTCGTTTCGCCTCAACTGGTCAACTTCGAAGATGGCACCTCCAGAATGGCGAAACCAGGAGATCGATTGCTGCACTTTACCATAAGGGCAACAGTTGCCGAAGCAGATTATTATTGCTACGAATATTTCCATTTAAGAGCCAATCACCTCTTACACTCCACCGTCAACGAAACTCAATAAAAGAGGCCGGTCATGGATTTGACCGGCCTCTTTTCAGATCATCTGATCCCTGGTTATTTTGTGGGTCTTTCCAACAGCTTGAAAAATTGATCAAGCTGAGGAAGAATGACGATGCGGGTCCGCCTGTTGGCCGCACGACCTTCCGGGGTATCGTTGGTGCCGATGGGTTGGTATTCGCTCCTGCCGGCTGCCGTCATCATGGCCGGATTCAGACCGTATTTATCCTGAAGTACACGAATGACAGCCGTTGCACGCTTGACGCTGAGATCCCAGTTGTCGAGCAAGTCACCCCGTTTGAAGGGAACATTGTCCGTATGCCCTTCCACCATGAATTCAATCTCTTTCTGGTTCTTCAGCACAGTGGCCACTTTCCCGAGTACCACCATGGCACGGTCGGTAATGTTGTAGCTGCCACTCTGAAACAGCATCTTGTCTGAAATGTCGATGTAAACCACTCCCTTGTCCACCTTGATGTTGATGTCTTGATCTTCCAGATTGCCAATGGCACCCTTCAGGTTCATGACCAGGGCCATATTCAGTGAGTCACGCTGGGCCAGGGAGGCTTGCAGACTGTAAATCATGTTGTCCTTGATGCCCAGATTTTCCATCGATTTTTTGATACTCTCGGCTTGTGAACTGGAAATGACCGACAGGTTCTCCAATTGCTTCAGGGCCTGGTTATTGTTTTCCTTCAGATAGGCGATCTGGTCTTTCAGGGATGCCAACTGTGCGGAAAGGTCTACGATTTTCAGTTCCTTGTCTTTTACATTGCCTGCACAATCCGACAATTGTTTGGTTGTCTGGGCATGGGCTGATTTTTCCGTTGCCAACTGATTCTGTGCATTCTTAAACTTGGATGTGCTCACGCATGAACCCAGGGTAATCATCGCGAGGAGATAAATCACCAATTTTGATCTCATAATTTCCTTCGTTAAATTTCTATTCAACTTCTTTTGCAATTTTCTGTTCAACCTCCGGAATTCGCGGTAGCACATGCATGCCTCCGCATCCGGAAATGGTTTCCTAACCGGTTGAGCCGGATCCGGAAACGGGAATTTTTCACGACAAAATTAGTGAATCCTCAGGCCAACTATTCGCTATTGCCTCATTGTTAACAAAATATAACATTCCAAAGGGCTCATTAAGAATCACGAAACAGGCGGGTGACAGAAAATTAAGATACCGATCGGTCATGTGGTCACGCAAAATCGACCCAAACAACATGGGAAAAACCGCAAACCATCGGGTGTCTGTCTGCAGGTTTGAGAGCAAGGTTCAAACCCTGCCTTTGTGCCGGATAAGCAACCGCAACGCCTGATCGTATGTGACATACTTCCATGACCAGTCCAGCAGGACAAATAGTTTGTTCTTGACCCCTACGATCGAGAAAAGGTGTACGACCGACCAAAGCAACCACGCAAAAAATCCCTTGAACTTCCCGAATGGAAGGTCCGCCACGGCAAGGTGCCTCCCTACCGTGGCGAGGGATCCCTTGTCTTTGTACCGGAAAGGCTTCCGTGGCAAACCCTTCTCCAGACGAATGAGGTTGCCAGCCAAAAGAGCTGCCTGCTGCAGGGCTACCTGGGCTACCTGCGGGTGGCCATTGGGAAATGCGGGTTCCGTGAGCAGACAGTTGTCACCGATGGCAAAGATGCCGGCCGACCCTTCCACCTCATTGAAGGGATTGACCAACAGTCGATTGCCACGTCCATAAGAGGAATCGGGAAGACCAGCTATTTTGGAGGAGGTAATCCCGGCAGCCCAAATGACATTCTTTACCTGAATGGTCTCCCCGTTGGCAAGGGTAAGCAACCGCTCGTCGTAATTGGCAACTGCCGTACCCGTTCTCACCTCAACACCCAATTGATGCAGGTACTTCCCGGCTGTAGCAGATGCTTCCTCCGACATGCCCGACAACAATCTTGGTGAGGCTTCGAAGAGCATGATCTTCATACGACGCATGTCCAACTCCGGATAATCCTTTGGGAGAACATATTTACGCATTTCCGCCACGGCACCCGCCAATTCAACGCCGGTAGGTCCGCCGCCGATGATGGCAACATTCAGATAGGCACTGATCTCTTCGGGTCGCTCCTTGTTTAAGGATTTTTCGAAATTACGCAGCATCCTGTTTCGAATGAACAAGGCATCCGGAGCGCCCTTCATCTGCATGGCATTCCTCGCGATCGCCTCGTTGCCAAAGAAGTTGGTCTTTGCCCCGGTCGCCAGCACCAGATAATCGTATTGAAGCGCTCCAATGTCGGTAATGATTCTCTTTTCCTGCGGTTGAATCTCCTGCAATTCTGCCAAACGAAAGAAGATTCTGCTGTTCTGCAATACTTTTCGCAAGGGAAAGGCAATGGCACTGGGTTCCAGTCCAGACATGGCCACCTGGTAGAGCAGCGGCTGGAAAAGATGGTAATTGTTCCGGTCGATGAGGACCGCCTGAAATCGTTTTTTGGCCATCTTCAGTGCCAGGGTGAGTCCGGCAAATCCTCCCCCGACGATGACCATTCGCTTGGTGGTTGGGGTAGGAATGTGTTGTATGGGATGGTAAGAGGACATGTTGACTTGCTTTTTCCATTCAAACGATCCGCAAGGCATAAAGATTCTGAGGATACGTTAAAAAAATATGATCTTACCGTTAGGAATGTCTGGAAACCAACCCCAGGGCTTGCAGGAATGTTTTACCCAAGGTATTCGTCGATCACGATCTTTCTCTGTCTCATCAAGACCTCGAAAGCATGAGGCTTACCCATCAGCTCGCCAAGATTGGCGGGTAAAATCTGCCATCGTAAGCCGTACTTGTCCGAACACCACCCACACTGGGAGGCCTCCCCTTCGTTAGTAAAATATTCCCAGTAATGATCGATTTCTTGTTGGTCCAGACAGTAGATAATCAACGAAAAGGTATCGTTCAAGGGTTGATGCACCCTTTCGGTGTTCATCAGGGTATATCTCCTGCCGAAGAGCGAAACTTCACAGATTTCGGTATTTCCGCTGGGAGTCGGTCCCAGCGGCTGTATCGGTCCCGTTTGAAAATGGCTACCAAAAACAGCCACATAATATTCGATCACAGCCTCCAGCTTTCCTCCTTCAGCCGAGAGCCAGATACAAGGCACGATTTTGTCAGCATTCATCTTTTGATTGGGATTGGATGAGAAGTGCCCCCCAGGGAAGACAACCTTTTCATGTTGTCCCGTGAGAACACGCCAGTGCTTACGCATCCCGGCAGTCGCGGGTTTCCGAAAGGTGATGGAGGAGAGAAGGCATCAGATTTCACCGATCATTTTGCTTATCACCTCCGGTTCAAATCCATGACTGTAACCAAAGGCCATCAATTTTTGCCTGCGGGTGTAATCATCCATGCTTTTCAGTGTTTTGGCCTTGGCTGCCAGCAACCCGCCCAGCATGGTCCGGTAACTCTCCTCATCCAGTTCGGCGAGAGCCGTCCTAACAAACGCCTCTTCGATCTGTTTTTGACGGAGTGCATAAGCCAGCTTGATTCGACCCCACTTGTTGAAGCGAAATTTATCCTGAACGAACCCATGGGCATATCGGGCATGATCGATAAACTTCTCCTGTATCAGATATCCGGTCAGCTTCCGGGTCTCTTCCGGTGTCAGTCGCCAATCCCGGCATTTCTGCTCCAGGTCGGAGAGACATTTCTCGGATTGGCTGCAGAGTTGCATGGCCCTGTTGAGTGCCTCCTTGTAGGGGAGTGGATTGCCTGATGTTTCCATGACTTTTGTTTGGAAAAATATTCAACCGCTTTCGTACAAAGGTAACGAATCAGTGCGGCGATCCCACGAAAAAAAGTAGGTTTGTATCAGACAAATCAGCAGCATGGAAAGCCGTAACATCACAGGAATCCTGCTATCCGGCGGAAAGAGTAGCCGAATGGGGATGGAAAAAGGATGGGTTTCCTTCGAAGGAAAACCAATGATCCAATATGGGATCGATCTGTTGAGACAGTTCACCGACCACATCCTCATCAGCACATCCGACCCGTCCTATGCGGTGCTTGGTTATCCTACCCTGGCCGACGAATACCCGGCATGCGGTCCGCTTGCCGGGTTGACCACCTTGCTGAGACACTCCTCCACCGATCTGAACCTCGTGCTGCCCTGCGATACGCCCCTGCTGGAACCGGAACTATTCCGGCTGTTGCTCTCGCAAACCGGTCATTGGCTGGCCGTCGTTCCGGTTCATGATGGTCTGATGGAACCCCTCACCGCCCTCTACCGCAAGGCGATTGTGCCTCACCTCGAAGCGGCGCTTGCAGCTGGGGAGCGATCTCCTCAGAGAATCCTCGCACAACTACCGGTCTGCTATGTGGATGTCAAACCGATGACAACGCACCATCCGCTGCTTTTTTCCAACTTCAACACACCGGAAGAGCTCCGGCTCGGATCTCTTGCCATCAAAGGAAAACTAAAATCATAGATCAACCGATTTCAACCCCTCCCCTGATGAAAAAACTTTTGTCCCGGTCCTGCTTGGCCATCCTGCTTTTGGCCACCTTTCAACCACTCTCAGCTCAGTTGCTAAGGAGGGGGAAGCCATCCCAGTCCAATTCCGTTTCCGGTGAGCTCGTGGTAGATGGCGAAAAAAGAAGTTTCAACATCCATTTTCCTGCCACAAAAGACCATCCGTCGCTCTTACCGGTTGTCATCGCCCTGCATGGTGGCGGGGGATCGGCTGAGCAATTTGAAAAAACCAGCCGGCTTTCTGAAAAGGCCGACCAAGCCGGTTTCCTGGTGGTCTACCCCAACGGCACCGGAATGATCCAGACCTGGAATGCGGGTGAATGTTGTGGCCGGGCCATGAAAGATCGGGTGGATGATGTCCGGTTCATATGTCTGCTGATCGAGAAAATTCTGCGGGACTATCCTGCGGATGGACATCGGGTCTATGTCACCGGCCATTCGAATGGTGGCATGCTCGGTTACCGGCTCGCCTGTGAACTCTCTGACAAGATTGCCGCCATTGCCGTCAACTCCTGTTCCATGGTCTGCGACGGAGCTGCCCCTGCCCGGCCAATGCCCATCCTGCACATGCACAGCCGCAACGACAAACGGGTACCCTATCTGGGTGGACCCGGCATCACCGGCATTCAATACCTGGCGCTGGAGGAGGTCTTTGTCCGGTGGGCATCCTGGGACCATTGCTCCATCAAAAGTGAAGAGGCTGGAAACGGGTATCACCTGACCACCTGGACCTCTCCCGACACTGACTGCTCCATTCGCTATTACCTGACAGACGATGGAGGGCATGGCTGGCCCGGTGGTCTGCCTGGCGGACTCCTTTCCGATCCCCCCTCTCAGTCCATCCATGCAAACGACCTGCTTTGGGATTTCTTTGCACGCTACCGGTTGCCATAAAGGAGCCTCGTGGATGAGAATGCCGATTCCCTGAAATTGGCAACCTTAGCCCTTCCATCTTTTGTTAAATTGTTTTAACTTGCCTATTGTTGCCATGCATCGGATGCTGGCGACCAAACCAACAAAACCATTTCACAACGATGAAAAACAGCCGCCTCTCCGGGTCCATGCTGACCCTTCTCCTCCTTGCCCTTTCCTTCGTCGGTTCCTTTGGGCGATCCCCGGAAGGAAAATCACCAATCTACCGTACGTTGGCCATCGATTATGCGAAGGTGAAGGGTCCGCTGAATACGCAATTCAAGGCATGCGTCGGGGCAGGAAGGGCCAACGAAGGGTTACGGGCCGATTGGCAGCAACAGTTGGCGATGGTGAGAAAAGATTGTGGTTTCCAATACATCCGGATGCATGGTCTGCTCTCCGATGACATGGGTGTCTACCGCGAAGACAGAAAAGGCAATCCGGAATATAACTTTCAATACATCGATGTCTTGTATGACTTCATCCTATCCATCGGGATGAAGCCCTTTGTGGAGCTGGGCTTCATGCCTTATGCACTGGCCAGTGGCAAGGAGACCATCTTTTGGTGGCGGGGCAACGTCACTCCTCCCAAGGATTATGAGAAATGGAAGGCACTGATTCGCAACCTGACCCGCCATTTCATGGAACGTTATGGTGCAGAGGAGGTCAAGAGCTGGTATTTTGAGGTATGGAACGAACCCAATCTCTCGCCCGGATTCTGGAGCAGCACCCAGGAAGACTACTTTAAGCTCTATCGCTATGCGGCAGAGGCCATCAAAAGCGTCCACCCTGATTTTCGCGTGGGAGGTCCAGCTACGGCCGGTGCCGCATGGGTTCCGGAGATGATCCGCTTTTGCAGCGAGAACAAATTGCCGCTCGATTTCATCTCTACACACACCTATGGGGTCAAACAGGGGTATTTGGATGAATTTGGATCGCGGGGAACGGTCTTGGACAAGGACGAGCAGAGCATCAGCGGAGACATGAAGCGGTCGCGTCGGCAGATCCAGGAATCGGCCATGCCCGGACTGGAATTGCACTACACCGAATGGAGCGCCTCCTACACCCCTTCCGATCCGATCCACGACAGTTATCACGAGGCTGCCTTCATTCTCCAGAAGATCAAACAGACCGGCGATGCAGTCAATTCCATGTCTTACTGGACTTTCACCGACATCTTTGAAGAGGCTGGTCCGCGGTTTACCCCCTTTCATGGCGGTTTCGGCTTGTTGAATTATCAATCGATCAAAAAGCCTGCCTATTATGCTTATGTTTTTCTCAACCGATTGGGCAGCGTCGAGCTTGAGAACAGCGATCCGGCTTCGTATGCCACAAAGAATGAAAAAGGAGAGATGCAATTGCTCTTTTGGGACTTTACCCATACCCATCCGGGGGATTCGGTCAACAACCAGGCCTATTACATCCGGGATCTGCCCTCGGCTTCCAAAGGGACGGCCAGTCTACGGTTGAAAGGCATCCCCAAAGGTTCCTATCGCCTGAAACTCTACAAAGTCGGGTACAAGTCGAACGATCCCTATGCCACCTATCTCGCCATGCAAAGACCCGCTCAGCTTGCAAAGGCTCAGGTGGAACAGATTCAAAAAGAGAATGACGGATCGCCACTTTCGGTGGAAAACCTGACCATTGGTTCCGAAGGCACCCTGGACCGGGAGGTCGCAGTGAAAGAAAATGACCTGTTTCTATTGGAACTTCAAAAACGCTAATCTCCTTGCTTTTTACATTTTGACAATCCATCCTCATGAAACGACAATTCAAGCTTGCCGTTCGATCGGCCCTCGTTGCCAGCGCTCAAGAACCGACCGAACGACTCACGCCGGACGACCTCGTCCATTTGCCTGAAGTGGTGCAGCGCTACCTGCATTGTACCGGCATGGTTGG